>CAJUMT010000054.1 GCA_910587495.1 uncultured Lachnospiraceae bacterium
ATCCTGGCTAAAGTATAGCAGGCTTTTGGGGTGATTCCTAAAAGCCTTATTGAAGATGAACATCCGTTCTGTCTGTTTTAGAGATTTATTAAAGATTTTTATGGTAAAATCGTTTATACTGTAAGAGTATTAAGAGACATAACAGGAGAACAGCCATGAGAATCTTGCTCGTAGAAGATGACGAAAAATTAAACCAGTCCCTTGTATTCCAACTTGAAAAAGAGGGGTTCCAGGTGGACGCCTGCCAGGACGGGGAGGAAGCTCTCTACTTTATCCGGCAGCATATCCACGACCTGATCCTTTTAGACCGAATGCTTCCCGGTTTAAGCGGTACGGAAATCCTTCTTAAAATGCGCCGCCTCAAAAATCAGACGCCTGTCATTCTGATCACCGCCCTCGGAACCCTGGACGACAAAGTCACCGGCCTGGATCTGGGTGCAGATGACTATCTGGTCAAACCCTTTGCTTTCCAGGAATTGATGGCCAGAATCCGCTGTGTAACCCGCCGCCCAAGGGAACTTCAACTGAATGAGCAGCTGTCTTTCGGCGACATTATCTACCGAACGAATGAAAATACACTGACCGGACTTTCTTCTTTTTGCAGTATATCCAAAAGAGAAGGCGCACTTTTGGAGGTTTTCTTAAGAAACCCCGGGCAGACTCTTTCCAGAACTCTTCTTCTGACAAAAGTATGGGGAATGGACAGCGATGTAGAAGAGGGAAATCTGGATAACTATATCCATTTTTTAAGACGCCGGCTTAAAGCCGTAGGAAGCTCTATCTGTATTCGAACCATTCGCGGCATCGGCTACCGTATGGAAGCTTAGAAAGGAAAAACCATGTTTCAAAAAGTCCGTTTCCGTCTGGCTTCATTGTGCGCCGGGATCACCATATTCATTCTTTTTGCCATGTCTTTGGGATATCTGTATATCTCAGAGCGAAATCTTCGCTCCAACAGTTATATCTCTTTCGGGAACGACATGAACACCCTGGTCAGCAATCTGGAACAGCAGACCGTCATTACACATGAATGGCTGAACAAAATCGAAAACAATGGAAAATACCAGATCCACATTATTGACAACAGCGTCCCTTTTTTGTTCAATGAGCGCAGTAACGAAGAACAGCAGAAGGTCTTTAAGGCAGCCATGGAATATTATAGCCAGAATTTTGCTGTAGAGCCTGCTTCTTCCTATGCACCCATCCGCACGGAATTTTGTTTTTCTTCCACGGGAACCGGAAAAAACGACTACTATGCCTGTGTTGTCATCTCCGAACGCAACAACGGAATCTTTCAGGTTGTTATCCTGGCTTCTATGGAACCACTGCTGCGTCAGATCCACACACAGCGGCTTCTCTTTTTTCTGCTGGATGTTCTGGCAGCGGCGGCATTGTCTTTATTCGCCTGGTATTTTACCCGCCTTATCTTACATCCTTTGGAAGAGAATCAACATAAACAGATTCAGTTTATTGCATCCGCTTCCCATGAACTTCGTACTCCACTAGCCGTCATACTTTCCTGCGTATCAGCAGCCGAACAGGCTTCTGACCAGGAACGGCTGCACTTTCTGGATTCCATCCAGTCCGAGGGTCTGCGTATGTCCCGCCTGGTGGATGATATGCTGCTTTTGACCAGCGCAGACAACCATAGCTGGACGATCAAAAAGATGCCGGTGGAACTGGATACCCTGATGCTTAATACCTTTGAGGCATTTGAGCCTATGGCTTCCCGCAAATCCATAAACCTTTCCATTTCTCTTCCCGAGACGGCAGTTCCTCTTTTTTCCTGCGATCCGGAACGAATCAGTCAGGTTTTAAGCATACTGCTCCACAATGCTTTAAGTTATACTCCCGAAGGCGGACAGGTACGGCTGAGCCTTTTGCCGGAAGGAAAAAACATACGGCTTCTTGTTGCGGATAATGGAATCGGTATTCCTGATGAAGAAAAATCCCATATTTTCGAGAGGTTCTACCGCGCCGACCGTTCCCGCAGCAAAAAAGGGCACTTCGGCCTGGGGCTTTGTATTGCCTCTGAGATCGTAAAAGCCCATCATGGGCAGATATTGGTAAGCAATACACCCGGCGGAGGCAGCACATTTACGGTAGTTCTGTGATCATTCGTCGTCGTCTTTTTTACGTCTGCTTCTTTTAAGCCACAGAATCAGATATGCAATGAATAATACCGGTATTGCCAATGCAGCAACAATCAGGTTTTCAATAGATGCCGTATCCCTTATCTTATTTTCCCTTTCCGCCCTGGGAACATCTTCGTCATTAAGCCCGACGATCTCCCGGGGCGTATCCGTATCAGGGACAGCAACAGGTTCCTCTTCCTGAGCAGCCGCTGTCTCTGCTTCCGCAAGAGCAACAAGTTCCGTGAAATCTCCAGGAACGGCTGTCTGTGTTCCTTGTACTTCCTGCACGGCTGTCTCCGCCGCATTTTCTGCTGCTTCCCCTAAGTCTTCTCCTGTATTCCTGTTTCCTCCGTCTGTTTCATGACTGCCTCCGCCTCCCTGACCAGGAGAAGACAAACGGGAGTATACGAAAGTAAACACATTTTCCTCTGCCTTTTGTGACAATGTCTTTGTCAGATTATAAGCCTGCGGCACATATCCCGAAATATAGATAAAAGCCGGCACAGGCCTGTCGCCTACGTTGCCATAATAAATACGACTTTGCGCCAGGGCACGGCCTGCCTGGTCTTCATATCTTACTTCATAGGAGACCATTGCCCCCCGGACAGCATACGCTATGACATAGTCCCTGTCTGCATCCGCCAAAACCGCGGACGTATCCACCTCGCTATTGTCTCTTCCGCTTCGGCGGATCCCTTTTATATAGTATTTACTATCATCTTCCATACCTACCGCACCCTCAGAGGCTGCGTCAAAAACAACGATCTCTCCTTTTTTAAGTCCGTTTACTTTGATTACACTTCCGTCCTCTTCTATACCAACCGCTGCTTGTGTTCTGTCATTTGCCACGGACACAAAGGAAGTATCCATAAACCTGCCATGATTGCCCGCATAAAGCGCAACTGTATAGGTACGTTCTTCTGCTGCCGTTCCCCGGATTTTACACGTCGTACAGATCATACAAAAAAACAGAAATGCTGCAAAAAATTTATATGTTTTTTTCATGAGTTTTTTCCTCCCGTGTCCTTTTTGGCATACAACACCACATAGAAAAGCAGAAGCCCCCCCGCCAGGGCAAACAATGCTGACCATCTAAGCAGTTCCTCTGCATCATTTGTCTGCGGGCTACCTGTCGTATACATTTGAGATACAGGCTTTGCAGGCGCAGGCACTTCAGAAACCGAACCGCCTGATGATGCGGACGGCTTTTGTGTTTTTGTTGCTTTCTCTACCGCAAAACGCATCTGCAGATCCGCCAGGGCATCCTGATACGCATTGCCCTGCGTTTCTCCGTCCAATGCTACTTTTAACGTAATCTGGCCGCTGCCGCCATAAGCCAGCCTGTCCAGATAGAAAAATTCCTCCAGCCCGTCTGTCGCCTCATGGAGTCCGGGACCTGTACGGGAGTCTTTTTCTCCACCTACATTCTCGCTGTCGTAAAGAGCCGTTATAACTCCTTTACTGTCCGTATAAGATAACTGATAGGTATATGCGCCTCCTTTCGCTTCTTTTTGACTGTCCTCAAGACTGGAAATAACCTGATTGGACATATACCAGTCAGTTTTACTCCGATCTGCATTGCTGAGCATAAGATTAACTGTTATACTGTCTCCCGGCTGCAAACCATAGATTGCATCCACAAGATCCAGGGGCTTAAAATTGCTTTTCAACTGATTTCCTGTAAATTCCACATTCCAGCCGCCGCTGTCCTGATATGTTTCTCCCTGCATCGCAATCCCGTTGTCGGACAAACTCAGCCTTCCATCCGCATCCACCGACACCTTCACACCCCAGGCGCTTTGCGCGGCATCGGCGCCGCTGTGGGTCTGTACGGCATCCGTTTCAGCTTCCAGCACAAATCGAAGTCCGTCATAGTCATATGTGGTTGTAAATATAGTATATCCGTTCTCAACCTTCGTTTTTTTTGTTACATAGCTCAGAATCTTCGGATCTATGCTAAGGAGATCGGAAAGGTCCGGCGTCCGTTCTCCCGGTTTTAAGATTTCTGTATAGTAAAGAACCTTACGTTCTTCTGTAGACACCGTCAGATCTTCTATCCATTTACCGCCTGTCAAATTCAGCGAAACCAAATCGGACGGTATGTCCATGCGCTTGTTTCCATCTTTGTCTTCCCAGTACTGATACAGGATGACTCTTACATAAGAGTCCACCGACCCGGTGTTACTGACACCCAGTCTTTCTTCATAAACTTTTCCAGGACACACCTTTTCTCCTGTCTCTTCAGATATCATATGAATCAGCAGACTGCCGCCCGTTTCTTTGCCGTTTTCTGTCAGCGAAACTCCTATGTTCGATGTTTGTATTCGCGCAGCGTAATTCTCACTGTAATAGGATAATGCCGCCTGGCTGCTGCCCACTGCGCTTCCGATAAGCAAAAGAATTGCCAGAGTAAATAGCGTCCATGTTCTCATACCTGTCCTCCTTCCCTGCCTTCATCCTCTTTGTCCAGACTGACAGCATGCGCCCAGTCCCCATATGGTATCCCTTCCTTGTAGCAGACAGGCGCGCACTCCTGGATTACAATTACATTCACACTGTCGGAAAATACCTCCCAGCCTTCAGGAATTGTGACGGCAGCCGCAAGCACATGGGTCAGGCTGCCTGGTTTCAGAATATCCTCATAATACCAATAACCATCTTCCCTTTGCGTCCAGCCTTCCCCTTTGCAGGATAATGTCACTTTATTTCCCGAAAAAACTTTCACGCGCACAAAACAGTCAGCCTGACCTGAATTTTCCACCTGTATCTGTTTTACGCCGTCTTTATATGTCTCTTTTATTTTTGTTGTGGGTTCCAGGATAAGCACATGGCCTCCTGTACTCTCTGTATATGCGGTAAAATATGCACACGTCTCTCTTGCCGGCAGCACACACAAAAACGTCAGAACACATATGGACAGCACAACTTTTTTCCCCATTTTCACTCGCCTGCTCCTTCCTCTGCCGTTCCCTTGCTGTAGACAGTATCTTTTAATTCCCAGGTTTCCGTGGAACCATTATAAGAAAAATGATTGATCACACCGCTTCCAGGTATCAGTCCTCCCTGATAACGGTTCATAAACTCCACCCTGGCCGGAGCGTCCGCATGATCTTTTGGCAAAATCACCACAGACTGTTCAGGCTCTGTGATAATCTCATAAGAAGCACCGCTGTATACTTCCGTCACAGTCACTTCTGCCCCTGCAGGAATATCCTTAACAAGTATGTTTTTTTCTCCCGGCTTATCAAAGCAAAGAGATACTACGTCACTGTATACAGTCTCTCCCCCTTTTACTGCTTCTACCTGAAAGACGAACAAGGCAGAACCCAGCGTCTCATTATATGATTCCAGAGTTTTTTGAATCAGCAGATCTCCCAGACAGGCTCTTTTCTCCGGCTTAAGTTCCGCCTCCACACTATAACGCCACCTGTCGTCACCGCTTACTTCATAATCGTTCCCCGGCAGAGAGACCAAAACGGGCAGGAACATATATTCATAATTATCTGCGGGTACTGTACGCGGACATAAAAGATACATGCCTACCGGAAGCTTTACAAAGCTTCCGGTCCCTGTAAAAGCAAACGTACGATCCGGTGCATTCTGAATCTTTGCCAGTTCTGCCGCAGCTAAAGCAGCCGCCTGCCAGTCTGTAGCGCCTTCGTTAATTTCCTCAAACTCCGGGCAGAGAAATTTTTCTTTCACTTTATACCTGCCATATTCGTCAATATTTGCCACAAGATACATATCTATCTGTATCTCTGTCGCCCTTAACGCTTCCCAATCATCTTCGTCGGAAGCTCCCGCGCCCAGATCCAGCCACAAAGTACAAGTTCTCAAAAGGTCTACTTTTCCCCTGGCCAGACTTTGCGTATAGGGCAGTATAGAGATTAGGGCAAATACTGCCGTCACTAAGAAAAACCGGATTCTCCTTTTATTCCGCATCATTTTCACCTCTTTCCTTTTTTCGCTTCATCTGCAGCAGGATCACAAGACTGCCTGACAAGCCGACTACTAAAGGTATCAGAATACCGGGACCCCCTGTAGAAGGCAAGAGATAATTTCTTCGATTATAAACTGTTATACATATCTCTTCTTCCCCTTCCTCTGTCAGGCATATTTTCAAAGGCTCTGCCAAAAGCTGATAACCATTCGGCGATTTTGTTTCTTTCAGATAATAAGTCCCTGTCTGAAGTCCCCAAAAGCAAACCTTTCCGTCCGCATCAGTTACATGCGGGTTATCATCTACAGGATCTTTTAACGCTTCATCCCTATACAAAATAAACTCTGCGCCTTCAAGCGGTTCTTCCTCCCTGTTTTTCTTCAGGACACACAGATTTTGTATTTTAGGAATGTAACAATTAATAAAGTTAAAATTCAAAGGCTCTCCTGATAAAGTGCCTGTCTGCACATACTGGTCTTCCTTGGGTTTGTATTGCGTTCCCGAAAGTATTTCCTCTATTTTGTAATCTCCCGATTTCAGTTCTGTAAACCGGGCGGTTTCATTGGCACGGATACTGAAGCCTCCTGCATCGTCCGTCTTGTAAGTCATCTGGGAAGAACCTGTCTCCACGCGGTATACCGCGCCCTTTACCGGAAGGTATTCACCTGTCATATCTTCTTTTTTATACAAAATAAACCGAAACAACTTCTGCTCAAAGGGCGCTTCCTGTGTTATATTTTTCACCGTTTTTGTCACGTTTAAAGATCTTCCCGTGTCCGCCGGCTTGTTGATAAAAGGAAGGATTTCCACACTGTCTGTCACTGTTTTGCCGATGTATCCCTCGGCTTTGGATGGTACAAGCTGTATGTAATCCGGCGTCCCGATTTCACTCACATTATAGACCGTCCCGGTATCTGCACCAATAAAAACCGCTGTCTGCCCTGGCTTAAGGACAAACTTCCCATGTTCATCCGTCTGGTGCAGTTTTTCATCCGCCTGCTCTCCTGCCGCAGTATAAAGATAATACTCCGCCCTCTGCCAAACCGAACGGTCCGCTTTGGTTAAAAGAAACGTAAAATCATGTTCCGGCTTACTGTAATCCCACATCTGTTTTGTCACTGCAAAAGACGCGCTGGCATTATGAAAGATTTCTAACGTCACCGGAGAAACAGTAGCGCCTGTATGTGAAGCGTCTGCTGTCATACGCCATCCCTCGATCTTTTGCTCTGTCACCTCATAGTCCACATCCACCGGTATATCTTCAAATATGGCTGTCTGACCTCCCCGCAGAACAAATCCGCCGTCCTGGTCAGTCATCCTTTCTGCAAGCTTCTCTCCTGTCTGTGTATGAACAATGCTATAAGACTCTTTACCGTACCTCTTTCCGTCCAGCTTTAACCAAAACTGAAATTCCGGGGTAGGCGGCGGGATATAACCCGACGGAAAAGAGACTTCCTTTTGAATCTTCAGTGTTCCGGCTTCTTTCCCCTGATCCGGAATATACAGGTTGACAAACTTTTCGGATGCCCCGGCCTCTGTCATGGTTCCTGTAATAGCTGTCCCCATTGGAGGCTCCTTTTGGACAAAATTATCTCCCGGCACTTCTAATATCTCGTACTCTGTTCCGATACCAATATACTCGAACATGGCCGTCTGACCGCCTGACAGACCAAATCCTCCATAGCGGTCTGTCTTAAAAGGCGTTTTCATCCCTAATATTGTGTTGAACACCTCCTCTCCGGAGGCATCAAATACACGGTATTCCCGCCTGTCCGCCAGCTTTTTATCCAACTTTAAAATAAAGGTAAACCGTACATCCCCGGGAATCTCAAAACCGTCCGCCGCACTTTGAACCTGTTTTGTCACATACAAGTCCGGTGACTGTTTAGGAATATTTTCAAATACTGCCCTGGGGGCAGGGTGGGAATCCTCGCTGGCACAAGTTTGTATAAAGTTTACCGCCAGGCAGCAGAGGACAGTCGCAATGATGATCATTTTCTTTACATATTTCATATTTTCATAGCCCTCCCGTAACTATTCCACGCCTGTCCAGATAACAGCATTTTGTCGATAACACCCCCATGGTTCGTTGGGAATGCTGCCTTTTTCCCTGTGAATCACAATAGATTTTAATTTATCGCAGGAATAAAAAGCATATTCGCCAATGCTTTCTGTACTGGACGGAATTTCTATACTTGCCATCTTTTTGCACTGCGAAAAAGCCTGCCTTCCAATACTAATTACACCATCAGGAATCACTGTGTCCTTGAGTTCATAGCAACTCTGGAAAGCATAGGATCCTATAGTCGTAAGTCCCTCAGGGAATATTACTCCTTCCAGCTTGATACAGTTCTGAAAAGCATAGGGAGAAATTTTCGTTACTCCTTGAGGTATTGCTACATATTCCAGATTGTAGCAGCCTTGGAATCCCCATTCAGGTATAAGCTCCAACCCTAAAGGAAGAATCACTTTTTTCAGATTCTGATTTCTGGTAAAAGCACTGTTTCCTATCGTCTTCACCCCGTCCGGCAGCTCCAGTTCCACAAGGCCGCTGCCTGCAAACGCTGCCAAACCGATATTGGTCACACCGGATGGTATCTCTATCTTTTCAAGACCGGAACAGTTATAAAATGCACGGGACGGAATTTCCTGTAAATTTGGAGAAAGCTCTATTTCTGCCAAACTTGAACAGTATGCGAAAGAAGACTCTCCTATCCGCGTCACACTTGAAGGCAGTATAACTTTTGTCAGATTACTGCACTTTTCAAAAGCCGACTTTGCTATAGCCGCTACCTGGTACACATCATCCCGCCATAATATATATTCAGGAATCCTGACATCCCCTGTATTTAACACAATTGGTTCGCCGGTGTCGGCATCTGCTATGCCCTGACGTACCATAGTACTGCTTATTTCGATCTTTCTAATAATTTTCCATACAGTTTTGGCTTTCAGTCCCTCGCAGAAGACTGTAACATCTGCCGTATTTCCGCTGTTCGGCATCTGCGTCGGCTCAAATGTGAATCCATCCGTAAAAGTCTTAAGACTCCCGTCCGAATACAAAACCTGCACTTTAAAATCTTCTTTTTTTAACACTTCTTTTTCTGCGGCCCCTGGCCGAAGTGTTTCCACAATCAGTTTCAGTGGGATTATCTCTGCTTTGGGGCAGATCAGCATATGACGGTCGCTTAGCAAAACCACCCTGTTTTCCGGTGATCCGATCATACCTTTTAATGTGTACGTTGGCTTTATCTCCTCCGAAACAATCCACAAAGTCTTATCCGACACCAAAAGCTTTGCATATTCTCCGGCCCGCAGCCTGATCTCTCCATTTTTTCCCGTCAGCCTGTCATCTAAAGCCAGACCTGTTTTGCTGTCGCAGACAGTGTAGGCAATCCCCTGGCCGGCGCAGGAATCAATTATCTGCTCCAACGACACAATTGTACCCTCTGAAGCAGAAAGCACCTGTCTTAGATAGAAAGTAAAGGTTTCCTCCGACAAAGATTCCATCTTTTTCTCAATCTCTATTTCTGTCATACGATTGCAGTTTACAAAAGCTTTGGCCAGGCCCGGTTCCAGGTTCATGCTGTAGTCGCCTTCCGCGGCGTCTTTCCTGCCGCCTTCTTCTCCATATCCGGCCAGCCGCCCCCAGGCTGCATCCGAGTCTTCCAGGATTTCCAGAAGACGTAAGTCTCCTTTCTTCATTCCCTCATACAGGTTCAACCTTACAGAAGCATTTATAAACCTGACATATGGATAGCCCTGCCTGGTTTTAGGCAGAAGGATCTTTCCGTCTTCCCCTGTGACCATTACCTGGCTGCCTGTTGCACCCGCATCATCAAAGACCACATAGCCGACACCCGCCGCCGGATTCCAGGAGTTTCCATCATACTGTTCCAGGCGCCATATAAGCTGCGCGCCTTCAGGCACTTCCCGAGAATCAATTGTCATTCTTTTTTCGATCATGGAGCCGGTAAACGGTATCTTGGTAATCTCATTATAAATAATTGCCACAGGGTTTTCAGACACGGTTCCTATAAGCTTTTGGTCATCTGATGGCAGCTTCTGAGATATCTTAAGCCATTCACCCTCGAGCCATTCTAGGATGCGGTGTCTGTCTTTTTCGGATTCGGAAAGCATGTACACGGCATCTTCAGATATGCTTCCTTTGGGTATCACGATTGTCTTCCAGGGTTCAATAGTAATAGAAGTCCCCTTTATCCACTTATAGGCAGTGATTTTTCCGTCGAAAGGATCAATAATATCCACTAATGTATCCTTTTCAGGCCATATGATTGTGCCGCCTTTTCTTCTGACCTCCAAAGTCAATGTTACAGCCATATTCTTTAAAAGTTCCGGCGTGCGTTTTATCTCATCCACATAAGCAGCTCCCGTCTGATCGCCTCCTATATACTCCTTACCAATCAGCAGGCCTCCGTCCTTTCCATTGACAAAAGTAACGCTGTTTCCATCGTTCTTTAAAATACCGCTGTGGGAAGCGCCGTTTGCAGGATAGATCTGGGGATACTCGTCATCCAAAGTTTCTGTCACCATAAATGCGTCCCCTAAAATTCCCGCTTCTTCAAAAATGGCTGTCTGTCCATCTCTGAGGGTGAATCTTCCCTGACTGTCAGTATGTATTTCTGCCAGGATGGTGCCGTCTTTTCCGACGATTGTACAGGGATAGTCATGAAAAGGTTTTCCGTTCAATGTTATGGTCATAACAAAATCTCTTTGCTCAGCCTCTTCAAACTGATCCTGATCTGTTCGATCAAAAATCACAGTTTTTGTCACTGACAGACTACGCTTTAAATAATCATTGGTCATGGCCATATTTTTTGTTCCGGCATATATGGGCATGGTTACTTCCTCACTGTCGGACACTGGCTTGTACAATTCTCCGCTGTTTGTTTCTGTCACCACATAGCTTTCCCCTGCCTCCAGTCTTTCAATCCGAACTGTCTTTCCGCCGCAGGCACAGGTAAAAGTTCCATCTGCCCCAAGAACGCCTCTTATATCCGTCTCCTGCCCCTCTTCATCCAGCAGTATCCATGGATTTCCCGTGACAGGTTCATTCTTTTCACCGGCTTTTTCAACACGAAAAGTAAATTCTTGTTTACAGTCGTTGGCTTTCTGATGCGTGATTTTTTTCTCCAAATACAAATCTTTCCATCTGTAACAGTTTGTGATAGACGCCTGGGTTCCCATGACAGGCAGGATTCCCTCCCAGGAATTGTTTTGGCAGATCCAGTCGGATTTCTCTCCTTGCCCAAAGATTTCCGTAAGCACACACCTGGTTCCAACAGGCCCGGGGAACAGCGCGATAATCTGTCCCTGTTGAATCGTAAATTCTCCGTTCTTATCTGTATGTCCAACTCCCCTGTCTCCAAGATTTGTAACCTTGGCGGGCGCTCCGCCATCCATTCGAATACTGTCCACATACCAAAATTCCACATCGGAAAGCGCTTCTTCATCCGAAGTAAGACGAAATGTAAACATATCTTTGCTTACATCTTTCCCCTCCGGCACACCTTGGAGCTTTTTCTGCACATAAAGAATCGGTCGATAGATATTAATCATTTTTATTGTCCGCACCGCCAGACCGTCTACAGTCTTTGTTGTATCCACAGACTCCGATTTCCAAAAAGGATTTTCAACTTCTTCTACCTGCATCCGCTGCACATCCGGCAGATTTACAAAAACCGCTTTTTCACCGGCAGAAAGAGATAAACACCCATGCCCGTCCGTCGCATACAACCGCTCTTCATGGCACACCCACTTATCTCCTTCCTTTTTCCAAAGTTGATACTCCCGATTGGCAAATGCTTCCGTTCCTTTTTCATCGCTCCTGCTTAACACAAATTCAAACGAAGAATCCCTGACTGCCCCGGGTATCTCCCCTTGAAACTCCTTTAGAATCTCTAAAGTCCCTGTACCGCCTGCAATGACTCTGACTGCATCGCCCTCCACCGTATACTCTGTATCGTTCTCCACATGAAACGAGTAAAAAGACGGATTGTTATAGGCGCAGGCAGACGGCTGTATTTTCTCCGGCGCCTTCATACGAATCTGAAACGTCACAGAATCCATACTCTCAAGAATAAATTCTCCTCCGTCCTTTTTTCTGTTCAGATCCAGCGCCACCGCTTTGACCTCAGTGAAAGGCCTGCCTGTCTTTTCTTCAAATTCTTCTGCCGGATACCAGCCGTTTTGCGCTGTCAAAATATCTGATGGAAGCTGTTTGCCTTCTGTAATACACGCATCCCTGTCGGCATTATAATAGATTTTTGGAGCGATCCCCATTTCTTCCAGGCCGCTTGTCACCACTGATTGAAAGGTTCCGTGCCAGATATGTCCCTCAAACGGCCAGAAAGGATCCGCATCATTTTCTTTCCTGTCTTCCGCTGCCTGTTCCAGGCGATCATAGACAACAATATTTTTAAGACCTGAACGCTCTGCATTAGACACTGTAATATCGTAAGTATAACCTGATCCTGCTTCTACAGTGGCACTGCGTGTGTAAATTCCGAACCGGTCCGCGTCAGCACGCACCAGTTTCTGAACTTTTGACTCTGCTGCCAAAGCCACATCTTCAACCGCCACATTCCGCGCATATAACACGTTTCTTATATGTGTGATACCGTCCCTATTAATATCTTTTCCGAAATATTTATAGTCATCTTCAAAACCTGACGGAACGATCACGCCGTCATCGCAGGCCACCTCCTGCTCCATACCAAAAAGCGGTTTCTGATACAGCGGCGCATCTCTATCATCCTCCGGCATAAAAGCACTGATATTGGCGCCTTTTTGCGCTATATCTAAATCTTTCCAATCATAGTAAGCACTAAAATGTACCCCCCATCCTTCCATCCATCTTTTATCCGTATATACAGCCGCATCCGCGCCTGTATATTGAATGTGGAAAATCACCATGGTCCGACCGGTGTTTTCATAATTCTCCACAATATCTTTTTCCGAATCTACTATGACTGTTACCTGGCTTGTATCCCAACTTCCAGGCTGATCCCTGAACCTTCCGTTTAAGTTAGTGATCCTCCCTGCCGTCACCGGACAGGACGGATCAAAACGCATTCCATACGGAAGCAAATCATAAAACGCTACATTGTTTCTCCCAGGAGACTGAACATCAGAATTTTTTAAATATTCCATCCCCGCCCGGTCAAATATTTCATATCCATCATATGCCGTCAAGCAATACTCTGTCTGCACACGACTGCCCTGTACATCATTGGAACTTTTAGAAGTCTTGAAGCTGGCAGCCTCTTTCAAAAGACCCGTCACTGTCTTAAAAGCATTATCCCGTTCTAAAAGAATCAAATACAGCGCTTTTGTCGCGTCTTTCAGTCCCGGCTCCCCATAGTTTCCGTTATCCTCACTCTGACTGTGCCAATATTTGACGAAATCTCCGTCTTGATACTGTGTGCCTATAATACCCGATATATTTTCAAACCGCAGAGAATCAGGGACTTTACCTGTTTCCCTTTTTAAAATCTCTTCCATCACAGGCGAGTCATGCCTGATGCATACCTTTACGTCTATCTTACAAACAGTGCGATAATTCACCGTTTCATGCACTGCTTTTATCCGCCAGGGCTTTTTGTTTATCAACTCTTTACCAAACTCATAACGCATGGTTCCTATATTTTCCCAAGGAACCGTATTTACCAACACCCAATCTTCATCTCCTGCAAACATGGCATAGACTTTCAGACTTTGATCGATCTTTTCCACCAATTCAGGCCCGCATTCTCTATCCTCCCACACATCATAGCCTGTGTCAGTCTGTGAAACAGACACGCTGGAAAAATAATAGTCCTGGTCATCCAGCATCCTGCCGCTCTCTCCTGATGCATAGACATACATAAAGTCATCCACGGTTGTAAGGCTGTAACTGCTTCCCGCCTTGTATTCCCCTATAAGACCGTCCTTTGATGTTTCAACAGCATGGGTCAGATCGTACCCTCTGAATGTTCCCGTAGTAGAAAAAGGGAAAGATCCATAATCCTCCTGATTGACTGACGCCTGTCTGTAAACCTCCAGCCATCCCGTGTACTGTTCAGTGATGCCTTTCGTAACGCCAATTCGATTACCAGGTGGATATACCCAATCATAATCCGCATAATTCCATTTTGCGGTATCGTTTCGGGTCTGTACCGGATCTTTCTGGTCAAAAGGTTCCAGTCGGATTTCTATTTCGTTGTTAAGAATTGTATCAGGATCTACCTGCGCAGCCGGATATGCCGTCACTACATAAAAGCGGCTGCCCCAGGAGCCTTCCTTACATCCGGATTTTAATACTGTAAAATCATCAGATAATGCCTGGCCTGTATTTAAAGATACAGGATAGGCTGCGGATGTATTGTTCTTCCAACCTACTACTTCACCTTTACTTCCTGTTTTGCCTTCTATGGACGAGCTGTCTCTGGCCATAAGATTCCATGGCTGGGTTCCGCTTCCTTTGATCTTTACATCCCATACGACAAAACGATATTTTTTGAAATTTTCTCCGGAATATTTTTCAGGCAATTGTCCCTGAATATAAGACTTTACCTGGGCTTCCGTATATAATCCGGGGGTATAACTCTTTCCCGGCGCAGAATAAGGCGTCTTAGATATGCTGGAAAGAGTGACAGATGAGTCTGTCCGACCGGTCAGCGGTTCAAGTGTATCTGTCTTAGTGACAGCCTCGTTATCCTCCTCTGCCGGTTGAATTGTGACGCTGATCTTTGGAGTTAAAGACCATTCAGTTCCATCCGTGATCTCCATGATCTCCAAACCTTTGTAAAGTACCTGCCAGGCAGCGTTGCTTCCTGCGCTGATCTCTTTGTAATTAAAAAAAACAAGTTCTTCCTCCATGTCATCTATGTAATAATTAAACGGAGTACTGCGACTTGGAATCGGATGATCCGGATACGCCAACGGTACTGCCACGTCATCCGGAAAGGCGGGTGTCCCGTCTCTGTATGTGCATAAAGCGGACGGAATCCGTATCTCCACCATACCTACTGGAAAGTTCCGGCTCGTATGAAATTCCATCTGGTATTTCAGGTTAAAATCCCGGTTTTTCTCTACATGATGATCATCCTCTTGTTTTACATAATATGTATCGAAAGACCAGTCCTCTTCTTTAAGCATCCGAGATAAAGATAATCCGTTTTTCCACATAGTAGACCCCACCGTCGTATTATCCAGCTCTTTTAACTCTTCCGGTGTCATAAGGCCGGCAAAGACTTCTTCCTTTGGTGGATCTTCCAATGATAAGTCTTCATCCGTCGGCAAGTTTTCCAGCGAAGCAGCATCATCTTGTGCAGGCGGTTCCCCCGGCGAAGCAGCATCGTCTTGTACAGGCGGTTCCCCCGGCGAAGCAGCATCGTCTTGTACAGGCGGTTCCTCCGGCGAAATGCTGTCTCCTGCCGATTCTTCCTCTGATAAGCTGTCCCCCCCGTCGGTTACTTCTTCTTGAGAAATATTTTCTTCCACTAAATCCTCCTCTTCCGAAGTGTCTTCTTCCTCCGGCAAGACACCGCTCTCTTCCGATGTTTCCCCCGTCGAAGTATCTTTTTTCGGCAAAACATCACCACCCGCAGACGTCTCTCCTGATACGGTATCCGCTATCTCTGTATCCTTTTGCGCAGCAATGGAAACGCTTGAAAAAAGCAAAGACAATATTAGAAAAGATGTCAGTATTTTTTCCAGCCTTTTTCTTGTTCTCATAATAACCCCTCCTGTCAGCTATATTTTTTATCCTGCCCTCATTATAACTTAACCTCCCTTATCACATTTATTAACGATCTGTCATTTTTCGACAAAATTACTGTCAATCTCTTTGTCTGCTGTTTTGTACATACGCTAAAGCCAATCCCACAGTGATAAGCACCCACCAGTATGTTCCTGCATAATCCAAAACCTTGGTTTTCTGCCGTTTTTCTTCCACCCTTTTCCCGTGAACATACAATCTGTGCGTATTAATTCCGTACGGCGTACAGGTGATTAAAGTGGCCAAATCCTCGCCCTTTTGTATCCTAAGGGAATCCATTTCATCCGGCCTGACAGTTTCCGAACTCTGCACCTGATAAGTGAGTGTTTCACCAAGCGTATGAATATAAAACAAATCCCCCGTTTTCAGCAAATCTAACCTTGCAAACAATTCCCGACTTGGCAGACCTCTATGGGCCGCAATACAAGTATGCGTCGTCTCACCACCCACCGGCAATGATGATCCTTCCAGATGTCCCGCGCCTTTTTGCAGCACGTCTGCGGAAGTTCCGTGAAAAACCGGCAGCTTCACCTGAATCTTTGGTATCTCCACAACCGCCATCGTTCCTTCACTGTCCACATTCAGCAAAGAATCGTATTCATCTGTTGTCACATTTGATACGGAAAAAGCATCCAAATATTCTCCCGTTTTTGTTCCATATAAATCTTTATTATATGCACATGCTTTGTCACATATCTGTGAACATTCTTCCTGCTTCATCTCAAGAATCATCTTCTCATAACTGTCAGAAGCTGCTTTTTCACTCTGTCTGCAGAAGGTGCGTATGATAAACGGATAATTCATAAGGCCAATAAAGACCAAAAACAAAAGCCCCCGCAGGAGCTTTCTTTTTTTTCTCATATATTTTCTCCCCCTTGCACATCTATTATATACTTTCCCCCCTTACAAAAACTCTTAATATATTCCAACAAACGCACAGAAGAGCCAGAGGCGGGGAACCTCTGGCTCTTCTGTAACAACTTTTTATGTATATTTATGACGATACTGCTATTTTAGAATAATCAAAAGGGAGGGTTTATTCATTAAGGGGGATTAGGGGGGATGCAGTATCTACCATAAATACCCTTGTCAACAAGTGAACCTCACTTGGTAAACTAATTATACATATTTACTGGTTAATTGTATATTGGCAAAAATATCGAAATTTCTGGGAATTTTCGATATTTTATCGACAAAAAAACCAAATTGAGGCTCTTTTAATTCATCTTTTAAAGTCCCTGATAAAAATAATTATATTTTTCCTTTTATACTTTAATGCACGGCACTTTAAATCGTTAAAGAAATATTTGCAAATAAAAAGCACTGAAACCAGTGCTTTTTCATGAGACATCGGGGATTCGAACCCCGGACACCTTGATTAAAAGTCAAGTGCTCTACCGACTGAGCTAATATCCCATCTTTGGAGCATCTCATATGCCCAGCTGGGCTAGCTGGGCTAGCTGGGCTAGCTGGATTCGAACCAGCGAGATGCAGGAGTCAAAGTCCTGTGCCTTACCGCTTGGCGATAGCCCATTATCTTTGAACAAAGGTGGGTACAGGGACTCGAACCCTGGACCTCCAGAACCACAATCTGGCGCGCTGACCAACTGTGCCACACCCACCATATTTAAGATAACTGTGCCCGAAGGGATTCGAACCCCCGACCCACGGCTTAGAAGGCCGTTGCTCTATCCAGCTGAGCTACGGACACATATCTCCCGGTTACTCCGGAAAAGCAGGTGATGGGAATCGAACCCACATATCCAGCTTGGAAGGCTGGTGTTCTACCACTGAACTACACCTGCACATTCTGCGTCGGGGTGACAGGATTCGAACCTGCGACCTCCTGGTCCCAAACCAGGCGCTCT
>CAJUMT010000055.1 GCA_910587495.1 uncultured Lachnospiraceae bacterium
TTTTAGACGAGGAATTTCCGGAAGCGGCGATGATCTCCGAGTGGGGACAGCCGGACAGAAGCTTACGGTCCGGCTTCCATATGGATTTTATGCTGCATTTTGGCCCCAGCCATTATACGGAGCTTTATCATGAAGAAAACCCTTATTTTTCCCGCAAAGGCATGGGAGACTCCAAAGCGTTTATTGATTATTATAAGATGTGTTATGAGCCTACCAACGGTAAGGGAATGATCTGTGTTCCGTCCGGAAATCACGATATGGTTCGTTTATCCAGATATTTGGATGAGGAGGAGATTAAGATTGTATTTGCCTTCTTACTTTCCCTTCCGGGCGCGCCCTTTATTTATTATGGGGATGAACTGAGAATGAGATACCTGGACGCTGTCGTCTCTGCGGAGGGTGGTTATCCGCGAACCGGTTCCCGTTCGCCGATGCAGTGGGATGACAGCCTGAACGCGGGATTCTCCCAGGCAAAAGCAGAAGACTTGTATATCCCCATCGATCCCGATGACAATCGTCCGACAGTTAAAAAAGCGCTGGAAGATAAGGATTCTGTTTACCATACGGTAAAAGAGCTGATCCGGATTCGTCAGTCTACGCCGGTCTTACAGAGCGAGGCGAAGATAGAGTTTGTTTTCTGCGAGGATCACGCCTATCCGCTTGCCTACCGCCGTACGGATGGTAAAGACAGCGTGCTGATCGTTATAAATCCTTCAGGGAAGGCGGCAGAGTTCTCATACGAAGGAAATTTGGGAGAAGTGTTATATCAAAATGGTGAAAATCTGAAGCTGGAAGACGGGAAACTTATGGTTCCTCCGGCGACCGCGGTATATGTAAAAGAAGAGGCTGTCCGATAATGGGCAGCCTTTTGATGATCCGTATTACATTTCCAGAATCAATACCTGGTATCCATATAGCGAGATCGTTTTACCTTCTTCGTCTATATCCGGATAGTTATTGAGCAACACTTTCTTATAAGGATAAAGAAGCGTTACCGACTGATCGTATTTTCTGTAATTTCCGATGACGAACAGCAGTTTATCGCCCTGGCGGCAGTAAGCCATGAGGTTGCGCCTTGTCTCCCAGAGGGGTTCAAAATCTCCGTATACAATAGTTTCTTTGTATTCCGGGTCTTTTCTAAGGGCGATCAGCTTCTTGTAGAAACTTCTGACAGATTCGGGATCGCCTGTCTGGGAGGCGGCATTGATGGAGGTATAATTCGGGTTGACTTTCAACCAGGGTGTGCCGGTGGTAAATCCGGCGTTTGCTTCATCGGACCACTGCATGGGTGTGCGGGCGTTGTCCCGGCTTATTTTGGCAATGCGGTTCAGTGCGTCTTTGGGAGTAAGTCCCGCATCTAAAGCTACCTGGTATTCATGTTTGCTGGAAATATCATCCATTTCTTCAATGGAAGAAAAAGACATATTCTCCATGCCCAATTCCTGCCCCTGGTAGATAAAAGGGATGCCCCGCAGCATAAAATTCAGGGCAGCCAGCATCTTTTTGCTTTTGTCATTTAAATCTCCTTCAGGGATATAACGGCTGACGCCCCGGGGTTCATCATGGTTTTCAATGACATTGGAGAGAAAACCGATATTTCCGATTCTTCGCTGAGCCTCAAAACAGCATTTTTTATAGTCGTCCGGTGTGATCGGTTTCGTGTCGTACCATCCCTTTTCGCTGCTGCCAAAGATTGTTTCATTAAAATCAAACATACTGGAGAAGTAGCCGTCTTCTCCGATAAAGTCTTTAAATTCTTCCGGTTTTTCGTTAAACACTTCCCCCACGGAAAACGCGTCATATTTTTTGAAAGTGCGGTCGCGCATCTCCTTTAAAAATTCACCGATGCCTTCGGCGTCTTTCAGCATGGCTTCTACGCTGCAAAGCCCGTCCTCTCTGTCCGGTTCATAATTGCGGAACGGAAGGGCTTTTTTAATATTGATGATCGCGTCGATCCGGAAGCCGCCCAGTCCTTTATCCAGCCACCAGTTGATGTTTTTGTAGATTTCTTCTCTTACTTCGGGATTTTCCCAGTTCAGATCCGGCTGTTTCTTATGGAAGACGTGGAGATACTGTTTATTTGTTCCGGGAAGGTCGTCCCATACAGGGCCGCCGAAATAAGACCGCCAGTTGGTGGGGAGTTCTCCTTCTTTTTTATCCTTAAGATAAAAGAAACGCCCGTATTTCCCGTCCGGGTCTTCGCAGGCCTTTTGAAACCATTCATGTTCGTCGGAACAGTGGTTTACTACCAGGTCCATCAATATGTACATACCACGCTTTTTTGCCTCAGCAATCAGACGTTCCATATCTTCCATTGTTCCAAAACGCGGATCGATCTTATAATAGTCGGAAATGTCATAGCCCTGGTCTGCCAGAGGGGAAGCATAACAGGGAGAAAGCCATAAAATGTCCACGCCCAGATCCTTGAGATAATCCAGTTTGCTGATGATCCCCGGAATATCGCCGATACCGTCACCGTTGGAATCGTAAAAGCTCTTTGGATAGATCTGATAAGCTACTTTGTCGTGCCACCATTTCTTTGTCATAGTATTGTTTTCTCCTGATTATTTTAATATAAGTCTTCTTATGATAACCCATAACGGAGTAATTGGCAACTGGTGTTTTTAGCGGAATAACCATTGAATATTTTCTCATAAATTGGTATGATATAAAAAAGAAGACTGTAAATAACCAGAAGGGGGTTGTATTTATGAAACTTGGTTTTGTTGGCGCTAACCATGAGGTGACAGGAAGCTGTCATTACATCGAGGCCTGCGGAAAACATATCCTGGTTGACTGCGGAATGGAGCAGGGAAAGGATGTGTATGTGAATCAGGATATTCCGGTGCCTGATAATCAGATCGATTATGTGCTTTTGACCCATGCCCATATTGACCATTCGGGGCGGCTTCCGCTTTTGTACAAGAATGGTTTTAAGGGTGAAATCGTCTCCACCTTTTCCACTAGTGACCTGTGCAATATCATGCTCCGTGACAGTGCCCATATCCAGGAATTTGAGGCGGAGTGGCGCAATCGGAAAGCAAAGCGTTCCGGAGGCGAACTGTATGTGCCGCTGTATACCATCAATGACGCTATCGGCGCCATTGATTTGTTCCACCCCTGCGGCTATGAGCAGAGGATCGAACTATGTCCAGGCATCCATGTACGGTTCCGGGATGTGGGGCACTTGCTGGGGTCTGCTTCCATTGAGATCTGGATTGAGGAAGACGGCGTGGAGAAAAAGATCGTATTCTCCGGAGACGTAGGGAATACCAACCAGCCGCTGATCAAAGATCCGCAATATACGGATACGGCGGACTATGTGGTCATGGAATCCACCTATGGCAACCGCACCCACAACGCCCCGCCGGATTATGTAAGCGAACTAGCCGGAGTGATCGAGAAGACACTGAAGCGCGGCGGCAATCTGGTGATCCCTGCCTTTGCCGTGGGGCGTACCCAGGAATTGCTCTATTTTATTCGCGAGATTAAAGAGAAGAAGCTGCTTAATTTTGACTTCCCGGTCTATGTGGACAGTCCGCTGGCCATAGAGGCTACCAACATTTTTAATAAAAATTTCCGGGCGTGTTTTGACGAAGACGCCATGGCTTTGATCAAAGCAGGCATCAATCCATTAAGGTTCGACGGGCTTAATCTGGCCGTCTCCAGTGAAGAGTCCAAACGCATTAATTTTGACGCGCAGCCCAAAGTCATTATTTCCGCTTCGGGTATGTGCGAGGCCGGTCGTATCAAGCATCACTTAAAGCATAATCTCTGGCGCCCGGAATGTACGGTTCTTTTTGTAGGCTATCAGGCCCAGGGAACTTTGGGACGTGCGATCCTGGAAGGCGCGGAGTATGTCAAGCTCTTTGGCGAGACCATCGAAGTCCTGGCGGAGATTACGAAACTGGAAGGCATTAGCGGTCATGCGGACAAGAACGGCCTGCTGCGCTGGGTCAAAGAATTTTCGCCGAAACCTCAGATGATTTTCGTCGTCCATGGGGAGGATGAAACCTGTGACGATTTTACAGAATGCCTGAACAATGAGCTTGAGATTCCCGCTTTTGCTCCTTTCAGCGGTGCGATCTATGACCTGGCTGCAGGCGTATGGATCAAAGAGGGCGTAAAAGTTCCCGCAGCTTCGGAAAAGCCGTCAACCAAAAAGAAATCCGACATCTTTACCCGTCTTGTGGAGGCTGGCAAACGCCTTATGCAGGTTATCTACCACAACGAAGGCGGCACGAACAAAGACCTCACAAAATTTATCAATCAGATTCATTCTCTGTGCGACAAGTGGGACAGATAAGCAGAAAGGCGGTGAGTGCCGTTGAAAGCAGATACAGTTACAAAGGATTATGTAAAAGATGCGGGTGTGTTTGCCGATATTTTCAATTATTATATTTATGGTGGGCGGCAGGTGCTCCTGCCGGAGCAGCTCACGGAGCGTGATTCCACTAAAATTGCATTGCCATATGGTGCGGACGGTGCTGTGGTTCCCGTCCAGAAATTTCGTGATGTGCAGAAGCTGTATGCCGCAATGACGGATGGAAAGATGGAATATGTTCTTTACGGTGCGGAGAACCAGGCGGAGATTCATTATGCCATGGCTGTGAAAAATAATCTTTATGATGCACTGGAATACGCAGGGCAGGTGGAAGAGGCGGCTAAGTCACATCGGAAGGAAATGAAACGGAAAAAGGAGCAGGGGGAAACATTTGCTGAAGGAGACAGGAAAACGCCAAACACGGGTGAATTTTTAAGCGGTTTTTGGGCAAGTGACAGACTGATACCATCTATTACGGTGACTATATTTTTCGGCTCAGAAGAGTGGGATGGGCCGTTGAGTCTGTTTGACATGATGGACGTCTCAGATCCGGATGTGCTTGCCTGCATGGACAATTACCATTTGCGGCTGATCGCCCCGGCGCAGATGACGGACGATGAGATTATGAAGTTCCAGTCCAGCCTGCGGGAGGTCATGCTATTCATCAAGTATTCGAAGGACAGGGAAAATTTAAGCAGGGTGTTGGCTGCCAATGAAGAGCGTTTCCGAGAAGTGGAGCGCAGAGCGGTGGATGTGATTGAGGCGGTTACAAATTCAGGAATAAAATATAACGAAGGCGAGGAGGCGGTTGATGTGTGTCAGGCAATCCAGGAAATGAGGAAAGAGTCTGAACAGAAAAAAGCTCAGGAAATAGCTGGAAACTTGTATAAAATGGGATTTGATATTGAAAAAATAGCGCAGGCAGTTGGGTATGCTGTGGAAACAGTAAAAGGATGGCTTGGGTTTGAGGAATATACTCCTTAAGGCAGCATTCTTGTTAGTGGGAATAGACAATCAATGTTTAAAAGGGCTGTCGCACTGATTTTAGTGTAACAGCCCCCTTGCATCAGGTTATTTTACCATCTTAAAACCACAAAAATCCGCTGAATTTCTTCTTCCCAATCTTAAATTTCACCGTCACGGTTCCGCCATAACTGCCTTTTCCGCAGATGGTGACGCTGGCCGTTCCCTTTTTGATATTATTTTTATAGCTGTCGGGCATAATTTCATAGGCTTCGCCATACTGGTCGGTGATAACCTTGCCGTTTATTTTTACGGACTGGATCGCCGACGGATCCAGCGTTACGGGGTCTCCTGTATAGTCTTGGGGGAAAATACGGATTTTGGCTTTTCTGAAATCAGTTTCTGTGATCCGATAGACAGTTTCCAGGTCTCCTCCGGCATACATGCCTTTTCCGGATACTTTCACTTTGATCAGTTCTCCGATCTGGGGCTGATCTTTTTTTGTAAGCGCGGTATCAGGATCTGTCAGGCGTACATAGACGATATTTTCATAGTCTTTTCCATATATCAGCCGGGTGCCGTCCGCATCGGTGAGGATGGGCGCGCTCATAAACTTACCTGGCTTGTTCGCATATCCCATATCCGCGGCAAAGATTTTTACCGGCGAACTCTGGTCGTTCAGTGCTTTTGCCTCAACGGTAAATGGTTTTGTCAACGTCCCCTTAAAATTTCCTTTACCTTTGATGATCATTTGGGAGGTTGTCTGGCTGTATTTGTAACGGATTGTGTAGTCGGTTCCTTCCTTCATGGGAACATCTTGGTATAGTAGTTCCGGCTTTGGTTTGCATCCGCCTTTTACATATTTAACGGTTATATCCTGTTCCAGTCCGCTGACGAGCCTGCTTTCTTCTCCTTCCAGGTCAAAGGGTGTGATTCGGAAAGTCTTTTTTAGGACGCCGGTACAGTTGTTGATGCCGGTTATGATAATGGTTGCTTTTCCGGCTGCAACATTTTTTTCGTAGGTAAGGCTGTAGTTGACGCCTTCCAACAGGTTTTCGCCCTTCAGGCTGACAGTCGGTTTCGGCGTATATGCAAGCCCGCTGTAAACAAGATCCGTAAGCCCGGTTACATTTGCTTTTTTGATGTTTTTACCTGTGACTTTAAAAGTAACCGTCTTGGTTCCGGCATAATCGTTCTTTCCTGTAAGCGTTACTGTGGCTGTCCCGATCGACGTATTGTCTTTATATTCTGCGTCGTAGTCCTGGCCTTCTATAAGGTCTTTTTTTCCTGCCTTTACGGTGAGAGCAGGTCTTATCTCCTGTCCGTTCCAGTCGTCATAAGACTGTGCTTTGATCTTGGAGACTTTGACTTTGCTCATCAGTATGCGTTTTGTCACTGTAAGCTGTAAAGTCTTGCTGCCGGAGAAATTGCCGTTTTCTGTTGCGGTAAGGATGATCTCATAAGAGCCTTCCTCCCGGACAGTGTCCGTGTCCTGCCCCATAGATCTGTAGGAGACCGTGTAATCCTTTTTGTTTTTCAGCTTTTTGTTGTGATAAGATACCGTCGGCAGCGGCTTTTGCTCTTTGCCATTCCAGGATATGGTCAGGTCGTCTGCTTTCACCTCATCGCCATCCAGAGGCGCGGGCAGGATCTCGAAACTGCTTGTTTCTCTGCTGCCGTAATTGCCTTTTCCTTTCACGGTCAAAGATGCCGTTCCGGCGTTTATATTATTCTTATAGCTGACTGTATAATCCCGCTTTTCCAGAAGTTGTCTGTTTCCGCTGTATACGCGGAAGGACGGTCTGACGGCAGAACCTGTATAGGTATAATGTTCCTCTACGCCTGCGATCCAGAGTCCGTCGGGAATGCCTTCTTCCGGAATATCGTCCGGCAGGACCTCGCCGGCATCCTCTGTTTTGGGGATACTTTCCGTGTAGGTGTCCTGGCATCTGGAACAGGTATAAAGCATGGTTCCTTCTGTTGCTGCGGTCGGGGGCTGAGTGATCTGGGCGTGGTAGTCATGCCCGAGAGCCGGAAGCGCCGTGCCGGGCGTGACGACCGCCCCGCAGGCCGTGCAGACGGTATCGCCTGTGTACCCTGTCTCTGTGCAGGAAGATGCTTTCACATTTTTTATTTCTGTATTTTCGTGGGTACAGTATTTTCTCGTAACCTGGACGGTCACGGATTCTGTTTCGTAGTTTCCTTTATCCTCTCCTGTATAGAAAGCCGTCGCTTCTGTGGGGACTCCTTCTGTCAGTTCCAGGGCTTTGGCGGTATCTTCCCATTTCCAGTTTTCAGGCAGCGTTACGTCGCCGATCTTCTGGCAGGCATAGGCAGCTTCCATGACATCGGGCGGCGTATTGGAAGGTCTGGGCGCTTTTTTTATACTCCACACCTTGCTGATTGGATTTGTGCCGACGAGCATATATTTTTCCGGGCTGTATCCGTCCGTCAATGTAAAGGTTGCCAAGGCAGTGTAATCCCCGGCGTAGACGGCGCTGTCACCGGTCTTTGTGACAGTCACTCCTTCGGGAATATCCCCTGTCAGAACCGGACCCTGGGTGTTGCCGTTATAGGTAAATTCTTCTGCTTCCCAGTTTATTTCGGATATATCTATAAGCTTCACTACATGTACAGTCTGTGGTAAAGCGCTGTCTGTGTCCTCAATGATATGGGAGTCGCTGTCAAGATAAGCGCAGGCCTCGGCAAGCAGTTCCGCCACCGTACTGTTGTTTGAACGGACGGCGGATGTGCCTCCCTCGTAAGTTCCGCCCGAAAGAATGGCGGATCCGTCCTGATCTGTAAATATGCCCCAGCCATACTTTGAACAGGAGAATGTTTTTTCACTTTCATCAGATGCGATAATACTGCCGCCGTTGATCTGGACATTTCCTCCGGTTATGTGTATGCCATAGTCATAGATCGAGTTGGGTCGGCTTGTGCCCGTAAAAAATGCTTTAACAACACCGCCGTTCAATACAAGGCTTCCTCCGGTTATGGATATTCCATAACTGAATCCCATGTAATTGCTGCAATGTCCGCTGATGGCGCCTCCATGGATCGTGACATTTCCATTTTGGGAAATTTTCATACCATAAACGCTGCCGCCACCCTCACCGGTAATTGTACCTCCGTCGATGGTGACCGTGCCGTCGTCTGCTGACAGTCCTGTGGAAGTGCCGCTGATCTGTGCGTTTTCTTTGATTGTAACGTCTCCCTGCCCGTTTACATACAGGCCGGTAGAGCCTGATATACTGCCGCCGCTAATGGTGGCTTTGCCGCCCTTGATCCATACGCCCTTGGGCATGGCGCCCCCGGAGATTGCAACATCGCCGCCGTCTGTGGCTATACTGTGCCTTCCGCTGTAAGAAGCGGTGATTGTGCCGCCGTTTACTGTGGCGCTGCCGGAGGTTCCCACATAGATTCCGTCTCCGCCGCCGCTGCCAGCTTCCACTTTTGTGTCTTCGCCGCTGACTGAAACACTGCCGTCAGTTACATGGACACCGTAACTGCTGCCGCTTACCGTGCCGCCTGTTATTATGGCGCTGCCGGTTTCAGTGATCTGCACGCCGTGTGTGCCGTTTACCGTGCCGCCGTTGATGGTGAGGCTGCCGCCCTTTAGCTGTATACCATGATGGGTGATTCCGGAGCTGCCGCTGCTTTCCACAGAGCCGTTATCGATTGTAACATTGCCGCCGCTTATTTGTATGCCTGTGCGTGATGAGCCTGAGGTGCCGGAAGCTTTGACAATCCCGCCGGCCAGCGTCAGCCTTCCTGCGCTTACGGATATGGCAATCGGTGCCGCAGAACTTATCAGCTTTACATCGTCCGCCATTTCCAGTGTAATATCGCTGGAAGCATTGTCCACTTCCAAAGAGGTGCCACTCAGATTTACATCTTTCAGAAGTCTGACCGTGGCAGTATGGCCGTCAGCCGCTGTCCAGGCTTCGTATATATCGCTGTATTCTTTTGATAAGCCGTCTGTTGTTACAAGGATCGAAGCATCGCCTGTCAGCATTTCCGCATCTGCCGGATCTTCATTTTGTATGGTGGAAATCTGTAAGTCCGGTTCGGACTGAAGTGCATCTTCTTCCAGATCACTTTCACTGTTATTTTTGATTTCTTCCGTTTCCGTGTCTTCTGCTCCGGCAGATACTCCCGGCTCGGTTTCGTGCGTCTGGGCTGTGCCGTCTGCGTCTGCATATTCTGCGGCGCACAACGGTGCGGCATCCATGCTAAACGCCAGCACAACAGACAGACATAATGCCAGCAAACGCTTCACTATCCGTTTTCTCATGTAAATTCCTCCTTTACCTGTTGCTCGATTTCCATCAGATCTTTGCTGCGTCAGCCTTTTTTGTCGGCAGTTGCAGACGTCATAATATCTGTGGTACACTGTATGTAGCGATTTTAATAAATTCTCTATGACTATTTTGAACATTTTGCCACAGTACGTCAATTATTTCGACCTGAATCAGGTTTGGTACGACTCAAATTTAGAAGAAAAGAGCGGGGTGGTATAGTTGCATCTGATTATCGTGGAAAATCTGGATACGGACCGCGAGAAACTGGAGGCGTTGATTCTCCACGATTGCTGTCATCATGGGCAGAAAGCAGATTTTTCTTTTTATAAAAGCGGCGAAGCATTTCTTGAAGGCTACAAACCCGGAAGCTGCGATTGTATTTTCCTGGATATCCTGATGGATGGCATATCCGGCATGGAAGTGGCTAAAAGGATTCGTCTGGCAGAACCCCGCCTTCCGATTGTCTTTACCACTACGGAGCCGGATTATGCATTGGAGGGCTTTTCAGTTCACGCCATGGATTACTTGGTAAAGCCTTTGTCTGCTGACCGGGTCGCCTGGTGCCTGAAAGAACTGCGGGAGTATCTGGCTGTTCCCTCCTGCATCTCTCTTATGGAGATCCTGGGTTGGGGACACTCATCCCCTGTAATTATCGCTCTGGATGATATCCTGTATGGACAGCATCATAACCACAGTATGGATGTACACACGGTTCGGGGGGTGTGCCGTGCGCGGCTTTCTTTCCGGGATTTTACTGCTCTTCTTCCTCACACGGGGCGTTTTTATATATGTGGAAGGGGGCTGGTCGTAAATTTGTCACAGGTGGAGCGGATTGGAGACGGAACGCTTCTTCTGAAAAACGGCGAAAACATTCCCTTTAGCCGCAGCCATAAGTCGGAAGTGCAGCATGCGTTTACTCAGTGGTCGTTTGCCTGTTCCAGAAAAGGAGGCTGGTCATGAATATATCCTGGACCGCTGCAATCCATCTTTTTATGAGAGCCATGCCCGCCCATTTGCTGACCTATTATCCGTTTCACGGTCGTATACGCGGTTCTCGCTTGAAAATATTGGCGTTGATTGTCATCATGCAGGTGATACAGGCGTTTCTTTACGGTTTACAGATCTCGAGGGGCGGTTCGGGACGGGTAACAGAATTTGGGTTTGCTTTGATTTATATGGGCATCTATTTTTTCAGCGTCAGAGATGATTGTTTTAAACTGTTATTTTTGTATCTGTTTGTCATGGATTATGTGATCATTTTGCGGGGACTTTGCGCGTTTTTGGAAGCTCGTTTTTTTTACAGTTCGGATATGACTTTTTATTCTTCGCGCAGTACTTTAATTCATACGGCGGCGCTGGCTGTCACAGTGCCTTTTATGTTGTGCTTTTTTTCGCGTGCCAGGGAACAGGTTTTTAGTATGGGCGCGCCTACATTTTGGCGTATGGCATGGATGGCGCCTGCGCTCACCACAGGCATTGTTTTGATTTTTACAGGCAGTTTTACCTTGGAACAAGTGTACTCTTTTCGATTTCTTCTGGCAAGGACGCTTCTTCTTTTATGTATGTTCGTAGTCTATTTTCTGCTTCTTAAATCTCTGGACAGTATCCGTCAGCAGGCTGTCCTGGCCGAACAGGCGGCTATACAGGAACACCTGCTGCATCTTCAAAAAACGCAGCAGGCGCAGTTTTTACGTCATATGGATGAGATAAGGACTGCACGTCATGACCTGCGTCAACATTTGAGTGTGATTCGTTCCTGTCTGGAAAAGGAAGATATAAACGCATTAAAAACCTATCTGGATGCCTATGAACGAAAGCTGCCCTCCGATATCCACAGGATTTTTTGCCAAAATTTTGCAGTCAATTGCATACTGTTTTATTATGCGGAGAAAGCAGAAAAGTATAAGATAGATTACAAAATTAACTGCGATTTTCCGGAATGTTTGCCGGTCAGTGAGCCGGAACTGTGCGCGCTCTTGGGTAACCTTCTGGAAAATGCGGTGGAGGCCTGTAAAGATGCGGCCCACACCGTTCCTTTCATATGTGTCAACAGCCTGTGCGGGCAGGAACATATTGTGCTGACTGTGGATAATTCCTGTGCTGCAGAACCAGTCATAGAAAATGGCCGGTTTCTCTCTGCAAAGCATGAAGGGTATGGCATGGGCACCTACTCTGTGAAAGCTACTGCAGAAAGAAATGGCGGCACAGCGGAATTTTCCTTCAAAAACGGAGTGTTTTACGCGTCAGTACTTTTATACGGATAAACTTCTTTTTACAGCCCGCACAATACGATAATTTTATCCGGCGTCGTCTGCGGGGGAATGCTCCTGGTAGTCATGCTGTACAGGACTGCCAGTGTATGTCCGCCCGGATTTCCATAGAAAGTCTGGTTATTTTCAGTTACGATTTCTGTGGACGGAGCCAGGTTCAGCTTCAAAGACTGATCCGCCGCCAGAAGGACATTGTTAAAATAAGCTACCGTAATCATCTGCCCGGGTACGTTCGGGGCGATGACCGCCGCCAGATACTGGGGCGGATAGATCAAAGGCGTCGGCAGATTGCCGTTATAAAAGGCTGTCACTTCCATGCCTTCATATAGCGTCTCAAAGCCGATGATATAGGTGTCTCCATTGACGATAAAGTTTGTAATGCCGCCCTCGTGTGCTTCTACAGTCACCATCTGGGTGCATCCTCCGTAAGTGTTTCTGTTAGAGGCCAGGGATTCCATTCGGGTGATCACGCCTGTGATCGACAGGTAGACAGGCCTTATGCGATTCCTCATATAGATTGCATCCTTTCTTGTTTCTTCCTTATTACAATATGTTTTTCTGACGATTCCGTCAAAAACCCTGTCAGCCTGCGGCAGGGTTTTGGATTGTGAAATATGAAAAACCATGTTACAATGTCTCAAAAAGAAAGAGGCATACATATATGTTTATAGCAGATAACTGGATTGATTATGAAGTGATTGACTGTTCTGCAGGCGAGAAGCTGGAGCGCTGGGGGCAGTTTCTTCTGGTACGCCCGGATCCGCAGGTCATCTGGGACACGCCCAGGCGTCACTATGGATGGAAAAAGAGAAACGGCCATTACCACCGGAGCGCCAAAGGCGGCGGCGAATGGGAATTTTTTGACCTGCCGCAGCAGTGGAGCATCTCATACAAAGAACTGACTTTTAACCTGAAACCTTTCAGTTTTAAACATACCGGCCTGTTTCCGGAGCAGGCGGCCAACTGGGACTGGTTTTCCGAAAAGATCCGGTCAGCCGGCAGGCCTGTGAAAGTGCTGAATCTGTTCGCCTATACAGGCGGGGCTACGCTGGCTGCAGCAGCGGCAGGGGCGAGTGTGACCCATGTAGACGCTTCTAAGGGAATGGTCACCTGGGCTAAAGAGAACGCGAAAGCTTCCGGTCTTCAGGACGCGCCCATTCGGTGGCTGGTGGACGACTGTAAAAAATTTGTGGAGCGGGAGATACGAAGGGATAATCATTATGACGCCGTTATTATGGACCCGCCGTCCTATGGCAGGGGACCTGGAGGGGAGATCTGGAAGATTGAGGAGGCAATCCATCCCCTGGTAAAACTTTGCGTGAAGCTGTTAAACGATACGCCGCTTTTCTTTCTGATCAATTCTTACACGACCGGTCTTCAGCCTGCGGTGCTTTCTTATCTTTTGGGAACGGAACTTAAGATGTTCGGCGGATCTGTGGATGCGCAGGAAGTAGGGCTTCCAGTCAACGAAAGCGGTCTTGTGCTTCCCTGTGGAGCCAGCGGAAGGTGGGAAAAAGTGTAAAGTTTGGAAAAAACGGCTGTTTTTTGCATAATATCCTGATTTTGGGAATATATAATAAGGAATGGTTTTTTGACCGTTCCTTTTTTTGAACGAAAAAATCAAGATCAGGAGAAGAGAGTATGAGATCTTTTTGTAAATGCGCAGCTATTACGATCTGCGCGGCGCTGGCTTTTTTGACCGTGCTTTTGGTACTTCCGGGACTTTTTCATATCTATCCAATGATTGTGCAGAGCGGAAGTATGGAGCCGTCCTATCCCGAGGGCAGTATTATATATGTAAAAAAGGCGGACGCGGACAAGTTCCTGGAAGGTGACACGGTGACCTTTTATTTGCCGGATGAAGAAACGTTAGTCACCCACAGGATTGTGCGTGTAGATGAGGAAAAAAAAGAACTCCATACCCAAGGAGACGCTAATGCGCGGGAAGACGGAATCGTGACTCCTTTTGAGAGAGTTTTCGGCGCGCCGTTTTTATGTATACCATATATGGGATATCTAGCAGGTTATTTATCCAGCGCGGTGGGAAAGGCAGGCATCCTGCTTTTGGTGGTGGCGGTGTGTATCCTGTCCTGGATGGACGGAGCGCTATTACGGCATGAAAAGGAGCTGGAAGAAGGATGACAAAAAGGCGTATTTTTGCCCTGGGTCTGGCAGGGTGTATCCTGTCAGCCGCGGGCTTTAGCTTCACAGCTTTGTGCTTTTTGTGGCAAAAGAAAGAAACCGTGGCTGTTTTGGCAGAACCGGTACAATTAGAACTTTGCCTTCTTACGTCAGGGGAACAATATGAGGAAGACCGGGTGACCGGCGTCCTGCCCGGGGAATCGGTTGAAAGAGAACCTGCAGTTATGCTGGATGCGGATTCGCCGGAGGCTTATATCCGAGTACGGTTTGCTTTCGGGGGTATTCTTGCGGGCGCCGAAGACGAGAGCGAAAGCGAACGGGAAGAACGTTTAGAAAAGATCTGTCAGCTAAAAGACGGTATCCGTCTCTGCAGGGGATGGATTATGGGAGAAGACGATACCTATTATTATAAGGAAAGAGTTACTCCCGGAAGTATCGTACCTGTTTATGACCAGGTGACTATACCAGAGGACTGGGACAACCGTATAGCGGAAAAGATTTTTACAATCGTATTATCTGCCGAGGCGGCCCGGGCGGACAGCTTAGATCCGTGGATGGGAGAGGGAGAAGCGTTCTACTTTTGGTAGGGCGCTTTTTACACGGAAAAATTATGAAGAAAAATAGAAGAAATCAAGTCATTTCTTGCTTGTAAATCGAGCGTTTTAATGATATAATTTAAATGATACGCCTAAAGCAGACCGTTTTAAGGAGATATTCTAATGAAGAAGAAAGAAAACAATTAAAAAAAAGCGCTTAGCGAACTCTTAAATGTAGAAGGAGGCGACTCCGGAGAGGCATCCAAAATCAGAATGAGGCTGAAATGGCTTCCGGATGTGAAGAAGAAGTTTCGGCAGTGGCAGAATCCGAAGAGATCAAATCTTCAGAAAATCCTGTTTCAGAAGAGGATTTCTCCGCCTCGGAACCTCCAGTCGTTTACGAGAAGAATTCTGATATCTCCGATTCATGTTCCGTGATTGAAAAGCCGGTTTATGAGACTTTGATTACTCCGGATGTGATCATAAACGGTAACATTATTGCTGGGTCTAATCTGAAAATACTTGGGCAGATTTATGGGAATGTGGAGTGTGGAGGGACCATCTTGCTATCGGGCAATATTGAAGGCGATGTCAGTGCAAACAGGCTTCGGTTTATGTCGGGAGCTATCCAGGGCAATGTTGCGGTTCGGGAAGATGTCGCGGCAGAGAAAGGTACGAAAGTAAAAGGAGATGTCAATGCAAAAAGCGCGGTATTCAGCGGTAATATACAAGGGGAGCTGGTCGTGCGTGAAAATTTGGAACTGAGAGAAACTTCATCAGTTCTCGGAAACATCAAGGCGAATGGCATTGCCATATTCAATGGCGCTAGGATCCGAGGTATGCTGGATATTGGAGGAGAAATAGAAGAAATGAGTATAGAAAATGAAGAATAAAGAGCGCTACTGGGGAAGTGTGCGGTTTTACAAGCATTTGATTCTTATGGTGGCTACTCTGGTAATTCTGGTGCCCAATATCGGATTTTTGTCCATGTTTGTATGGAACTGGAAACTAAAGCAAGATTACTACGCATTTATAAATGAACAAATGGTGTATATCAGCCAGCTTGAGGAGAAGTTGGAACTTTATAATACAGAAAGTCTCTCAAAAACAGATATAGAAATTTATCGGGAAGAAAAGGAATCATTGCATGTACAGGAAGCACAGTGTGAGAAAAATTTTGCTGAAGAGGACATGCTTACGATTCCTTTTTTCGTGGATTTGGAGGATTGGAAGTACTGTTTGATTAACGAAAGCCACCCGCTGCCCGAATCATATCAGCCGGAGCTGGTGGAGACGGACTGTGGCAAGCAAGTACATAAGGGGATTGCAGATGCTTTGAAACAGATGATGGAAGATGCAGAGAAAGAAGTGGGGGAGCTGATTATCTGCTCTGCGTATCGTGATTATGAGAAGCAGGCGGAATTGGTGGAAAATTCCATGGAAAAACTAATGGACGAAGGGCACAATTATGCGGAAGCTCACTGGAAGACCAAACAGCAGGTTGCTTTGGTAGGGATCAGCGAACACCACACGGGTTTGGCTGTGGATCTTGTGGGAGAAACTTATCAGTCACTGGATGAAAGTCAGGCCAATACACCCGAGGCTATGTGGTTGAATGAGCACGCACATGAGTATGGATTTATTCTTCGTTACCCGGAGAAAAAAGAAAATATTACTGGCAAGTTTTTTGAATCTTGGCATTATCGATATGTGGGTAAGGAAGCGGCGGCCTTTATAAAGGAACACCAGCTTTGTCTGGAAGAATTTTTAGAATTGGCCAAATACCAGGAAAATGAAAAAAAATAAAAAAAGTACTTGCAAAATACGAGAGTTTCCGCTATACTATCTCTTGTTGTGACATGATAGCGATGAAGCGTGAGGTTGCCGCGCCGGGTGCGTGGGTTTTCCGTGGAGCGAATGTCAAGTTAGCAAACTGGCGACAAGTCACTGTACAAATTAATTGTCCTTTGAAAAGAAGGAGACGACGTGCGTAGATCTTTGTGATACGCACGGGAGAGTGTACAGTCACCGCTTGTCGTACTGGTTGAATAGTACGAATAAGGAGGCGACTTTTTTTATGGCAAGTCAAGTAATGAGAATCACAATGAAAGCGTATGACCATCAGTTGATTGATGCATCTGCTAAAAAAATCATCGAAACGGTGAAAAAAACAGGATCAAAGGTTAGCGGACCGGTACCCCTTCCGACAAAGAAGGAAGTAGTTACCATTATCCGTGCCGTACACAAGTACAAAGATTCCAGAGAGCAGTTCGAGCAGAGAACGCATAAAAGATTGATCGATATCATCACACCGACGCAGAAGACGATTGACGCATTGTCTCGTCTGGATATGCCCGCAGGTGTGTATGTTGATATTAAGATGAAATCCAAGTAAAATTGAAAATTCCTGCGGCTAGGATGAATGCCCTTTTCGGGTATTCCGCTGTAGAGAAAACAGGAGGAAACGTAAGAATGAAGAAAGCTATTTTAGCAACCAAAGTCGGTATGACGCAGATCTTCAACGAAGACGGCATCTTAACACCGGTCACTGTACTTCAGGCTGGTCCCTGTGTGGTGACGCAGATTAAGACAGTTGAGAACGACGGGTACGAAGCAGTACAGGTCGGTTTCGTTGACACCAGGGAGAAACTGGTAAGCAAACCAAGAAAAGGACATTTTGATAAAGCGGGCGTTGCCTATAAGAAATTTATCAGAGAGTTTAAATTAGAGAATGCTTCCGAGTATGCGGTAGCACAGGAGATTAAAGCTGACATCTTTACGGCAGGAGACAAGATTGACGCTATGGCCATCTCCAAAGGAAAAGGTTTCCAGGGCGCGATCAAGAGACATGGACAGCACAGAGGACCTATGACGCACGGTTCGAAATTCCATCGTCACCAGGGTTCCAACGGCGCATGTTCTGATCCCAGCAAAGTATTTAAAGGAAAAGGAATGCCGGGACATATGGGTTCCAAGCAGATTACCATTCAAAACCTGGAAGTCGTAAGAGTAGATGCAGAGAAAAACTTATTGTTAGTAAAAGGTGCGGTACCAGGACCTAAGAAAGCTTTAGTTACTATCAAAGAAACTGTAAAATCCGGTAAGTAAGGTTTGAAGGGAAAGGAGGAACACACAGATGGCAAACGTATCTGTTTATAATATGGAAGGCAAAGAAGTTGGCAC
>CAJUMT010000056.1 GCA_910587495.1 uncultured Lachnospiraceae bacterium
TGTACGGTTCTTAGGCGAGAAAGGGCGGGTAACCGCCCCGACTTAGCCGACTATATCTACGATCAAATAAGCCAATGCGTTAGCTCCGGTTGCTTCAGGAACAATGAGCTTGGCAGACATTCCTAAAAAAGTAGTCGAAACAGCAATGATAAAAATGCCCGCCGCTGCGATCATTGCTCCTTTCATGGACGCTTTCTTATCTTTCGCCGCAATACATCTGGTATAATTATCCATATTGGTATAGAAAGAAAACAACGTAGATATTCCCAATCCCAAAATGCTGATCCATCCCCAACTTCCCAGATCAAAATATTCGTTTGGCAACTGTGCAAACGCATGCAATCCTCCTTCCAGTCTGTGCAAACAGACCGGCACTCCAAGCAGCACAATTCCGACAATCAAAATCAAAGTCTGAAACCAGTCTGTGTAAGTGACTGCCAAAAGTCCTCCGGATGCAGTGTAAAAAGTAATGACAACAGCTACAATAATCAGCGAAGTCCTAGAATCCCATCCTGTCAGAGCGCTTAATATCCCTCCCCCTGCCAAAAACTGACTGGCCACGAATCCTGTCATCCCTAAAATCGTACAGATACTTGCCACCAGACGCGTTTTGGAATCATATCTTTGTTCAATAAAATCCGGATAAGTAGTCAAATCAAATCTTTCACTAATTCGTTTAATCGTCTTGGTAAACGAAAGGGCAAAAATAACGAGACTGATCGCAATAATCAACACATACCAGACTGCCGTAATCCCCCTGTCAAACGCGCGCTCTGCTGTTCCGACAATCGACGCCCCTCCAATCCAAGAGGATAGCCACAAACATGTTAAAGAAAATACATTCACACTTTTTCCTGCCAGAAAATAATCTTCAGAACTTTGTTGTTTTTTGCCTGCATAAATTACAATTACAAGCATGGAAACCATATACGCCGCAATAATCGCAATATCTACTGCTCCCATTTTCCCCCTCCTTTGCAATATTCCCAACTGGTCATACCAGATTGTTATGCATTCATAGTACCACTGGTATGACCAGTTGTCAAGTAGTTTTCACTTAACTTCGAAATTTTTCCATAAATTTTCTGAATAATATGCTATATATAATAAATTATTATGCTGGAAGTATGCGGTATTTCTGGACAAAACCATATTCATTGTGTAATATAATGGAAATGAAAAGGAGGTATCCAGTTGAAAGACGAGTGTGAATTAAAAAGTTATCAGATCATCATAAAAGAATTTCGCAATATGTTGTCCAATGGCGAACTAAAGTGCGGAGATAAACTCCCATCAGAAAGAAAAATGACAGATATGTTTCATTTAAGCCGCACTTCTGTAAGAGAAGCATTAAGGTCTCTGGAAATGATGGGAATTGTTGAAAAAAGACATGGCGAAGGAAATTATATTGTAGACAATGCTGAAAATTCTATGATCGACGTCCTGTCTATCATGCTTATCATGAACAAAGGCACGATGGACGATTTTATGGAATTTCGCAAGTGGATCGAACTAGGCGCGATAAAAAATGTTATTGAATATTCCAGTAATGAAGAAATCCATCAATTAAGGGCTTACCTGAAAGGCTACGAAAACCATCAGACCGTATATGACCGAACACAACAAGATATTGCGTTCCATAAGGCAATCGTCAGTCTTTCAAAAAATCCTTTTTTTATCTACATATTCAATGCTTTTTCTGTATTAGCATCCACACATCTGGAACAAATGCTAAACGAACTTACATCAAATGGGAAAGACAGCAAACAAGTTAATTCTATTCATCAAGAACATTTAGATCTGCTATCTGCCATTGAAGCCCGCGATTATAAACAGGCTGAAAAGATTGTTGTCTCACATATTATAACAGTTCATGAATAAATCCACAGAGTTTTTTGTTAAATCATTTTCCAACAGAAAATGATTTACATCAGGATGCAATTTTAATATAATAGTATCTGAAAAATACAAGAAATACAGGCTAAAAGTGTCTGTGGAATACAGGAGGGGGAGCATGGCCGCAAAACAAGCGAAAAAAACACAGATGCAGGGCGATGATATGGTATTTGCCCTGGATATCGGCACCCGAAGCATCATTGGAATGGTAGGAGTCGTTCTGGAAGATAAGGTGAAGATCATTGCCATCGAAAAAGAAGACCATACCGAACGGGCAATGATCGACGGACAGATTGAGAATATAGAAAAAGTTTCCCTGTTGGCAGAGAAAGTAAAAAAGCGTCTGGAGTCCAAGACGCATACACGTTTGAAGCGAGTATGCGTAGCGGCGGCAGGACGAGCCCTTCGAACCAAACGGGCAGACTTCGAGCTGACGCTGCCCGGCACGCAGTTAATTGATGATGAGATCATCAGCCGTCTTGAAGCAGGCGCCATCACAAAAGCAGAGGAAACCTTCACCGCCGAAAATGCGGCAGGTGATGATACACGCCGTTTTTATCTGGTTGGCTACACAGTATGCCAATACTATCTGGACCAATATATGATATCCAGTCTGAAAGATCACAGGGGCCAACATGTCAAGGTAGACTTAATTGCCACATTCCTTCCAAGTGAAGTGGTGGAAAGCCTGTATACTACTATGAACAAGATCGGGCTTGAAGTAGCCAGCATCACGCTGGAGCCCATTGCCGCCATCAACGCGGCCATTCCCGGCAACTTAAGGCTTTTAAACCTCGTTCTGGTTGATATCGGAGCCGGAACTTCCGATATCGCTGCCTGTACCGGCGGAAGCGTTACAGGTTATACGATGGCTACCGTAGCAGGAGACGAGATCACAGAAACCATTATGAAAGAGTACCTGGTAGACTTTAAGACTGCCGAGGAGATGAAAACAAAGATTGAACTGACAAAAGATATCTCCTTTACAGATATCCTGGGCTTTGACAGAAAGGTCCCGGCAGACGACGTATTCCGATGCATTCAGAATACCACTGATACCCTTTGTAAAGAGATTGCGGAAAAAATTTTAGAAGTAAACGGCGGACCGCCCTCGGCGCTCTTCTTAGCAGGCGGCGGAAGCAAACTTGCAGGATTAAAAGACGAGCTTACCGTCATCCTTCAGATGGATGCCAACCGGGTGGCCATTGCCGGAAACAATTTTCAGATCAACGCATTTTCAGAGGAATACGACCTGAACAATCCTGAATATGCCACCCCCCTTGGAATCGCCGTTTCATCCGGTCTTAACATGATCCATGACAGCTTCCGGGTGATCTTAAATGAAAAACCCGCCAAACTGTTCAGAAGCGGCAGCTTCACTGTCCTGAACCTTTTAATGATGAACGGATACAGTTTCCAGGATATCCTGGGGCGGTCGGGGCTTAATCTGACCGTGGCAGTCAACGGAAGAAGAAAAGTATTCTACGGCACCGCCGCACAGCCCGCATCACTCTATATTAATAAAAAAGAAGGGAAACTTTCAGAGATTGTCCATGCAGGCGACGCCATTGACTTTATCCCTGCAGTTCCAGGTGTATCCGCGAAAGCATGCTTAGGAGATATCGAAGGAGCCGCAGACTGCATAGATATCACATTAAACGGAAAGCATATGCCTTTGGAAACGCCTCTGCGGAACGGAGACATCATCGTGATGGAGCCGCCGTTAAAAGAAGAACCTCATGCCGAGACAGAAGAAACCGCCCTGCAGGAACCTGCAGCAAAAAAAGAGGAACCCGATGAATCACATGCTGCAGAAATATCAGTAATGGCAAACGTACAGAAAGAATCAGAAACAAATATCCTTGCAAAAACAGAGACGGAAGAAACAATATCTCCCGTCTCCATAGAACAGACAACTTTCCAGGCTGCTACCGTTGTAGGAGAGACGTCCGTTGTAGAAGCATCCGCGCCAACAGACGCTCCCACGCCTTCGGTTCCGCAGACGCCTGTCACCTTCCATCTGAACGGATCTGTACTGCAGCTTCCGCCTAAGGAGGACGGAAGTCCCTACTATCTGATGGACCTGATCCAATATTCCGGCATTGACCTAAGGCAGCCCAAAGGAAGAGTAAAACTTACCGTAAACGGAAATACTGGAAAGTTCCAGCAAAAACTGGGAGAAGGCGATACCGTTTGCATCGAAGAGGAAATCTAAAGCCCCTCTGGGAACTCCCCAGACGCAAACATCCTCCTTACTTCCTCGCTTCGCCCGCAGGTGGCTTTTCCTTCCGGACATACACCCGACACATAACACATGGGGCCATACAGAGAAAACAGCACAGGATGTTTTTCACGCAGAAGCTTTAGAAGAGCTAAGGCGTTATCCCGGATCTCCCATTGCGCCCGGTTGCAGGTGCGAAGGCGTATAAAAGTACACAGTTCATTGGCGTTCATGGTCGTCATAACCGGTATGGTAAGGCCGCTTAACAGCAGATAGACTTGATCGCATTCGGCAAAGCCTGCGGCGTGCAGCGCTTGCGACGTTTCGGCGGTTTTCTTAAAAATACTCCTGTACCGTTCGGTAAGACCCGCTTTCTTTATGCTGTCCGGAATAATATATTTTTCAAAATCGCATACGGTTAAATACCTGGGAATAACAACAGACTGCATCCTGTGCCGTACCAGGTGTGTAACGCCCGACAAAGACATATGCTGGAACAGGATTGTAAAATACGCCTGTTCCAGTTCTCTTTTTCGGGAACTGAACATGGCTTTTTTAATCACGGCTTTTTGTAAGGACGGGTTTTTCACGTCTACAGACCGCCAGTTTCTAAGGCCTGATTCCAGGACAGCCGCCCGGCATATGGATTCCTCCGGATGTTCAGGCCCGTCAAGCAGGACTGCCAGATCCATAGATTCTGCGGCCATATCAGGCTGTTTTTCCGCCTGTGCCGCAAAGTCCGGGACATACAGGTCTTCTTTAGCAACAGCAGCCGGTTTATGAAACTGCAAAAACGGAAGCTTGTCCCCGCACTGCCGGATCAAAGATTTTCCAAGCATTACAATCTCCGGATATTCACTGCCGCGCCCCCAGACCATCTCAGATACGATCTTTACCAGCTCCCGGGCATTTACCGTACAGTAAAAATTACTTCTAAACCCATATGGAAGTACGAATCTTGCGTCTTCTTTCGGAATGCCCTGATCTAGGAAATACGCATATTCTTCAAACAGATATTCCATATGCTTCTGATATTCATCTCTAGCCTGTGCAGACACTCCGTCAAATTCCGGTACAATATAACCCATCTTTCCAAAATCTACATACCTTCTGGACTTTACGGTAAAAGAAGCCAGGCGAAATTCAATCATAAACTGTTCTACAAACACAGACACATTATCAAAAGCCAGGTTCACAAAAGCATGCTCCATCACGGAGGTATGCCCTGAAGACAAAATCTTATGAATCAGGTTTATATTTTCCTCATCATCCCTTTGGCAGGATTTTTCATAAATCTCTTCCGACCTTCCCTTCGTGGTGGAAATTCTTCCTGCAGACGCCACGATACTGTGGGCATTCTCATTGTGGTATATTATCTTTACAGAACTATTCTGCATGCTGTTCTCCTACTTTCTATATGATATTTCGTAACTTCGCAAAATCATTATATGTCATCCACACATAATTTACAAGCACCGTTCCAGAAACTAACCTGATCATTCATAACTGATCTTTGATTTGATTGACTGATTATGATTGCCGAAACCTGCCCCAAAGATAGTAAGTCCGCCCGGATGCGCCGTATCCTCCGGAACCTCAAAGCGGAAAGAAATAGGTGTTGTATAATCAATGGACAAATCGTCAATCTTCACATCTGAAATTTTATTACCTCCATCAATAAAGGTTCCTTTATCATTAATAAGAAGAACTTTCAAAAGACCGTACTGATTGTTTCCCACTCCATACCAGGCCGGCGTAAAACGGCCCGGTTTAGATCCAAAATCTCCTGGACTAATCCAATACCCCAGATAGACACCATTAATAAAAAAGTGGATATCAGAAGGATATACATCCTGATAGCCTGGAGCCTCAGATGATATTTCAAAAGATATCTGCAGTTCTGTAGGGTGCTCTCCTGCCTTTAAATCGTTTGGTATATTGTATTCAAGATATCCTGTTGTAAACCATAAAATGGAGGCGTCAAATCTCTGCTGAAAATAAAAATATCGAGGATCGTCATACTCCCCTATGGGGCCATGAAGCGTGGCAAGCCCACAGGTTGGTTTTACACTGCAGGAAGTATAATGTCCCACTTTAATATCCTGAATATACCATTTACCTGAGGTTGGAGCCGGAGCCATATCCACAAACAAACTTGTATGTTTAGGATGGCATATTTTCATAGAACCGCGCACACCGGAAGTAGATGTAATCTCAATTAGATCCGCCTCGCATAATTTGGTTACATGCGCCGATATTGCACTGTTTGTCATATTCAGCATCCGGGCAATCTCATTCAGATTTTTATCTTTGTTTTCACGGATGATATTCAACAATTCTATACGGGATTCTGACGCAAGTGCTTTAAAAACAGGTAGCGCCTCATTTAATGACTTGAAATACAACATACAGTTTCCTCCATTTGATTCAGAATCTTAATAAATGACTAAATAGTACACTAAAAACTTAAATATTATAACATGCATTCTCACAAAACACAACCGACTATGTAATATGTCAAAAACATTCGGAAAACATTTATACTTTTTGTTAAATTGTATGTACTTTTATTAATAAAAAATTGAAATAATACATTAATAATTGAAAATTATCCAAAAAACAGGTTGACTCAATTCGTATTTTATGATATTATCCCAATTAATAAATATTTTAATTTAATAATAAAGTAAAATATGAAATATATTCCAGGAGGAAACTGTATGGGCAAATTAATTATAAATACTTATAACAAAAAGTCAAAAATAAACAAAAACATTTACGGACATTTTGCCGAGCATCTGGGACACTGTATTTACGGCGGTCTTTATGTTGGGAAGGAATCAGATATTCCTAACATAAACGGTATGCGTATAGATGTAGTAGAAGCATTAAAGGAAATTCATATTCCGGTACTAAGATGGCCTGGCGGCAATTTTGCGGATGAATACCATTGGAAAGACGGTATTGGACCCAAAAACACAAGGAAGGAAATAATCAATACACACTGGGGAGGCGTCGTTGAAAATAACAGTTTCGGAACTCATGAATTTTTTGAGCTTTGTAGGCAGCTAGGCTGCGAACCATATATTAATGTAAATGTAGGAAGCGGCACCATTGAAGAGATGCAGCAGTGGATCGAATACATGACCTTTGACGGCACATCTCCTATGGCTCAGCTTAGAAAAGAAAACGGACAGGACAAACCATGGAAAGTCAAATATCTGGGTATAGGAAATGAAAACTGGGACTGCGGAGGAAGCATGCGGGCTTTGCATTATGCAGACGTATATAAAAATTTTCAGACATATGTCAGAAACTACGGAAATGAAGATATTTACAAAATAGCATGCGGACCCTTAGAAGCAGACTACGACTGGACTGATATTATGATGAAAGAAGCCGGTCATAAATTAAACGCGCTTACGCTCCACTATTATACATACCCAGGCGTAAATATTGAAGGCCAAAAAGGTGAGTCTGTCAAATTTGGTATTAAAGAATGGTATAATACGATCGCAAAATCACTGAAAATAGAAGACATGATCAAAATTCACACAGGAATTATGAGGCGATATGATCCAGAAGGAAAGGTGGATTTTATAATTGATGAATGGGGAAACTGGTATAATGTGGAACCAGGCACAAATCCAGGGTTTTTATTTCAGCAAAATACAATGAGGGATGCGATTACAGCCGCTGTTAATCTAAACATATTCAACCAGTACAGCGACAGAATATCCATGACAAATATAGCCCAGGTTGTTAACGTACTGCAGGCGATGATTCTAACAGACAATGAAAAAATGATTTTGACACCGACCTATTATGTTTATAATATGTACAAACACCACCAAAACAGCATGCTGTTGGAAAGTTATCTGGAAACAAAACTCATCGGTGCAGAAAATGACCTGATACCCAACCTGCATCACTCTGTCTCACAAGGTGAGGACGGAATCATCAATGTTACAATTGCCAACCTTTCCGCAGAAAACAGCTTCTATATTGATATGATCACAGTGGGCAATGACCTCCATGTACATGAGGCCAGGATATTAACCGGGGAAATCACGGCCCATAATACATTTGACAATCCCCGGATGGTATATGAGAAAGCTTATAATGACTATACTGCAACCAAGGATGGGTTGAAGCTGCAGATTCCGCCCAGCAGTGTCATTTTAATAAGAATGAAATAAAAACAATTGCATGTAACAAAAACAATATTAGGAGGAAAAAAATGAAAAAAAAATTAGTAGCAAGTTTTCTAAGCATCGCTATGGCAGCGGCTCTTATATCCGGGTGCGGTTCTCAATCAGGTAAAAACAGCACAGAAACCGAAGACAACAGCCAGGAACCCTCTGCAGCGGGCAATACCGAGGAACCATCTGCCGAAACAGCATCAAACGGAGAAGCCACCACCTTAAGTCTATGGCTGACAGAGCAGCTACATGTGGAATTCTATAATGAAATGGAAAAACTATGGAACGAAGGAAACCCGAACAGACAAATCGAATTGGAATACACTGTCCTGCCCTATGAAGATATGCACAGCAAACTGCTGATTGCACTTCAGTCCGGCACAGGCGCGCCGGATATGGCTGATATTGAATTAGGGAAGTTCGCAAACTTTTTAAAAGGCGAACCACAGCTTGTAGCATTAAATGATGCCATTGCGCCTTATAAAGACGCAGTCGTTCCATCAAGGCTTGACATCTATAGTAAAGACGGCAATTATTACGGCCTTGATTTTCATGTCGGCGCATCTATGATGTATTATAATACAGAGATCCTGGACAAAGCCGGTATCGATTATAAAGAAATCAAGACTTGGGCTGACTATCATGAAGCCGGCAAAACAGTCCTTGAAAAAACGGGAGTACCTATGACCGCCGTTGATACCGGAGATGTATTCTCTTTCTTCCCACTTCTTTCCCAGCAAGGTGCAGGATTGTTAAAAGAAGACGGCAGCAATAATGTGGATTCCCCAGAGATGATTAAAGCGCTCAGTTTTGTACAGGAAATGTTAAAAGACGGAACCGCTGTCGTATCTCCAGGAGGCAGCCACCACTCCGAAGAATACTGGGGCTTTATGAACGGAGGCGGTTCTGCATCAGTAAGTATGCCCATGTGGTATATGAACCGCTTTACTGATCATATGCCGGATCTAAACCAGAAAATGGTCATCGCGCCCAATCCTGTCTGGGAAGAAGGCAACGATCGTTCGGTAGGCCTTGGCGGCACCGGAACCGCTGTAACTGTCCAAAGCCAAAACCCGGATCTGGCAGCAGAATTTCTGGCATTTGCAAAATTATCGGTGGAAGGGAATATTCGCCTGTACACCATTCTGGGCTTTGATCCGCTCCGCCCGGACGTATGGGACATGGATGAAGTCAAGAATGCCGACACCAAATTTGAAAAATATTTTTCAAATCCACCGTTTGAATCTATGCTTGAAGTAAAAGATGAGATTCCCGCCATTATTGTAGGCGAAAATTATCCGGAAGTTACAAGTGCAATGACAACTACAATTTTATACAGAGCCTTTGAAAATATGGAAGATCCGGCGGTTATCTGCAAAGAAGAAGCCGCAAACCTTAACTAAATCTGCCAGGCTCAATCCTGCGAACGGGATTGAGCCTGCTATCACAAGGAGGGAACAAATGAAACAGGGACGACTGAAAAAAATAATATTTTCCAGAAAAACAGCGCCATATATATTTATATCACCATTTATCCTATCTTTTCTTTTGTTTTTCCTGTATCCGGTCATATCCATTATACAAATGAGTTTTCAGTCCGTACTTCCAGGGCAAATAGAATATATTGGCCTGAAAAACTATACCAAATTGTTTAACCCAACTTTTTTCAAAGCCATAAAAAACAGTTTTTTATACACAGTCATCACCTTGCTTATACTGATCCCTGTGCCTATGGTCCTGGCATGTATGATTAATTCAAAGAAAATGGTAGGAAAAACATTTTTCAAATCTGCCCTGTTCATTCCTGCATTGACTTCTGTCGTGGTAGCCGGTACAATATTTCGTCTTGCATTCGCAGAGACAGCAGGTGCGCTTGCCAACCAAATCATAGGCTTCTTTGGCCACAGCCCTGTACGCTGGCTCCGGGAAGCTTCCACAGGTTTTCCCGTATTGATCTTTCTGTCATCCTGGAGATGGATCGGGATCAATCTGCTGTATTTTTTGTCAGGCCTTCAGAGCATTCCCCTGGAAATATATGAATCAGCCGAACTGGACGGAGCCGGGACTATACAAAAATTCTGGCATATCACCCGGCCTATGCTGCGTCCCATCACCACTTATGTGCTGACTATCACCATCTATGGCGGACTTTCCATGTTCACAGAAAGCTATATGCTTTGGTCCGGAAATAAATCTCCCAATGATATGGGACTTACCATTGTCGGCTATTTGTATCGTGCAGGATGGGAACAAAATAATATGGGATATGGCGCCTCTGTGGGAGTATTTTTATTGGTCCTCACTTTGGCCTTCAACGGAATACAGCTGAAAATATCCGGCAGAAAGGAGCGTGATCTGTAAAATGCCAGCCGACAAAAAGAAACATAAAATATCTTTCGCCACTATAGGTATGCTGCTTTTGTTCGTTGTATTATCATTTATAATTATTTTTCCCATTATATGCCTGATTATAAGCGCATTAAAGCCTTCCGAGGAAATCATCCGCTTTGGGTTAAACGCAGATCTGGATTTCTCAATTATGAATTTTCATAACTTTGTGAATCTGTTCCAGACAAAATCAGATTATTTTAAATGGTTTACCAACAGCCTGATGCTTACAGTTATTCAGATGCTATTATCCATATTTGTCAGCGCCATGGTCGCATATGGATTCTCTATGTATGAATTTCGTTTTAAAAAGATTTTATTTTCCTGCGTGTTATTAATTATGATGATACCTACAGAAATCATTATGCTTCCTCTCTATCAGGAAATGATAAAATTCAAAATGATCGATACTTTTGCAGGCGTAATCCTGCCATTTATCGCAGCGCCTATTCCAATCTTTTTCTTTCACCAATTTTTGAAAGGTATTCCTTCCACTTTTTTGGACGCAGCCAGAATAGACGGGTGCAGTGAATACGGTATTTATTTTAAAATTATTATGCCATTGATGGCGCCTGCATTTGCATCCATGGGAATCTATCAGGGTATGGTCAGCTGGAACAATTTTCTGTGGCCTTTGATTGTATTAAAAAGCGCTGATAAGCTTACTTTGCCTATCGGACTGTCCACTCTTTTAACTCCGTACAGCAGCAATTATGATATCCTGCTGGCAGGATCTGTAACAGCAATCATACCAATTTTTATCCTGTTTCTTATGTTCCAGAAATATTTTATTGAAGGCATGACTGCAGGAGGCGTGAAAGGTTAGACAAAATCCCTCATAAATGATATTGCCCCGTCTAAGTCCAGCACATCCTGGCAGAGTTCTTTGAATTTAAGCTCTCCCGGCAGCATATCAAAATATTTTCCTTCCGCGCGCTCCTTTTTAAGCAGATACGCACGGTCTATCCGGCAGCCGGATGCGAGAATCCGACGGATTTTTTTCTTCAAGGCAGGTTCATCCATAGCATAAACGCGGATGCCGTATAAAAGTCCCCGAAGAAGCACTTTCTCACAGGAGATGCCATTGGAGCGCCATAGATAATACAGGGTGCGGATCGTATCCGTATCCAGAGCGGGAAACAAAAGCAGGTTCCTTGTTCCCGGCTCTTTTACCAGCAATTCATCCAGTTGAAAGCTTTTAGCCAACGACCGTATTTCGCGCAGCACGTCCACTGCCTCTTCATCCAGATAGGGGTACTCATTTTTTTCTTTTAAAATCTGGCGGATCTTCTCCATGGTCCGCCGGTCTGTCTTAAGGCTTCCTTTTCCATTAAAATGAATATCCGCCTTATCTTTCCCGGGTTCCACATCAATACGCTTGTGTTTTAAGTCGCATCCTAATACCGCCCATGTTTTACCCGCCAGGAAAAAATGTTCATCCGTCTTATAGGCTTTATCCACAGTACCAATGGCATTGTTGTTCCAGTATACGCTGAATGTCTCGTCCGCTTCAAAGACTGCGTAAAACCCCATGCTGCAGCAAATCTTTTCCCCTGTATCCGATAATCCTATGGCGCCGTCTTCATATACTTTCAAAAAGTCCTTTTGTATCATAATCCGCAGCACCGTTCTTAGATCCTCCTGGGAAATCTCTTGAAAGACAGACAATTCCAGTACTGTCTTCGCTAAATGTGGCGGCTGCAGACAGCCTTTCTCGCAGACCGCGGCCAGCACTTCATGCACCAGCAGATTTACAGGGCAGCGGGGAACTTTCGCCTGCTCCAGATATCCTTCTCTAAAATAGAGTTCCATCATGGCGATGGTTCGCACAAGGCTTAAGTCCAGATTCTCCAGTATGCCGTCCAAGGATTCGAGGTATCGCAGATGAAACGATATACAGGACTCAAGCGTTTTCCTTCCGCTCCGTCCCATCCTCTGCACCATACTGGATATCTGCATGGGTTGGGACGCCTGGATCACCTCGTCCAGGTCTCCGATGTCGATACCCAGCTCCAGCGTAAGCGTCGTACCGGTAAGCACCGGGCCCTCCCCTTCCTTCATGCAGCGTTCTGTATCCTCTCTGATGCTTTTGGAAATACTCCCATGATGAATATAATAGCAGTCTGGATACCCTGCTTTTATCGCCATCCTTCTTATCTGAGACATAAGAATCTCACATTCTCGTCTGGAATTGGTAAATAAAAGCGCCCGTTTGCCAAGGGATTGTTTGAGAATTTTCTTACAGTAAGCCGACGGATCATCCACTTTCTTTAACCGGGTAGCTGTCACGGATACAAAATACTGCCTGTGTTCATCCTGATAGTCGATTACTTCCCCTTCCCGCCCGCTTCCCGCATTCAGATAAGCAAGCGCCCCTTTTGTATCACTGATCGTAGCGGACAGACCCAGACGAATCGGAACCTTTTGTATGATCCGCTGGATTCGTTCCAGGATCGCCAAAAGCTGCAGTCCTCTTAAACTCCCCATGAAATAATGAAGCTCATCAATGATAACATATTGAAGATCCGAAAACAGGATTTTTATATGCTGCGGGCGGCGGCACAGCATGGCTTCTAACGACTCCGGCGTGGTCTGCAAAATCCCGCTCGGGTACGATAAAAGTCTCTCCTTTTTTGAGGCCGCCGCGTCCTGATGCCACCTGGTAATCTGCACCTGCGTCCCGGCAAGCATCTCTTCGACTCTCTCAAACTGATCGTTAATCAGAGCTTTCAACGGACTTATATACAAAATGCCCACACTATTCAAAGAATGCTCACAAATATGGGTAATTGCAGGCATAAGGGCTGCCTCGGTCTTTCCCATGGCAGTTCCCGCTGTAAACAGAAGATTTTTACGCCTCATAAGCACCTTTTCCACTGCTTTAATTTGCATGGAATTTAAATGTTCCCAGTTTTTTTCGTAAATATAATCCTGGATAAAGTCTGCCAGCCTGTCATAGGCTTCCCGTTCTGTCATAAAGTAAATCCTTCGTATTTACCGGTGCTTTCTTCCTGCCCTATATCTGCAGATCCGATCATGGAACCCGACAGCGCGATTCCTTTGCCGCCGCCTAGAAAACTTTTCATTGTGTCTTCTTTTCTTATCGTGCTTTTTAAATCCAGTATGGTCAGAAAATCCCTGATAAATTCTCTCGGCGTCAGATGATTGGTTGCGGCAATGCGCCGGTATTCATAATTTACAAACTGTATCCTCTCTTCCTCGGAAAAATACGTTTCTTTTTCATGCAGCATGGCATGCATACTTTCCAGCCGTTCAATCAGCGCCATAAATTCTTCCGCCGTAAGCATAGACAATTGAATGACAGGGGCGCGGTATACCTCGCTTCCCTGCAGCTTGGAATTGGACAGACGGCTTCTGAGCGCTTCATAAGAAAATATTCCCCGCTTACGGTCATGAATCGCGGAAGGAATCCCGCACAAAATGATCCCCATATACTTGGCCTCGTTGCCATAGCAGTCGTTATACATGGACAAAAGTCGTTCAAAATTATGTTCTCTGGTAATGGAATTTACAATATTCCTGGTAATCTGGGTCAGTTCGTCCAGCAGGATATACAGACCCTGATATCCGATTTCTTTCATAAAAACCGCCCAGATTTTCATATAAGAAAACCAGTCGCCGTCCTCTATAACTGCGGATACTTTTAAGGCGGCTTTTGCTTCTGTCCGGTTGTGGAACTCTCCCCGGAACCACTTAAGCGCCTGATCTTTCTCGCGAATGTCTTCAATGACGTACCCATGGATATACTTGCACAATACTTCATAAAAATCAAACCCGTGGGGCAGGGCTTCTATTTTCTTTTTTAGAGAGACTCCGGACTTTAAGACATCCTCAAAAATATCCCGACTATCTTCCAGGCCTTTTTGCGCGGCACGCCCCTGGCAGTCGTACAAATAGGTATCCAGCACTTCCTCCAGCGCATTTCCTGAGGGACTTGTCCGCGTACACATTCGGGCCATCAGGCACTTGTAAGTTTCCAGCCCTTCTTTTTTTGTACCGCAGAGTTTTCTTTCAGGCGCCAGTTCGCACTCCATGACTACAAATCCCCGCAGCAGCGCCTCGTTTTTTACCAGCTTCGCCATAAAGCTTTTCCCCGTCCCGTAAGCGCCCTCCAAAAGCCGAAAGGTAGAATACCCTTCCGACACCTGATCCATGTCATGGGTGATCGCAGCCACCTCGTCCTTTCGCCCTACCGCAATATATTGCAAGCCGTTATCAGGTACCGTACCGCCCGCCAAAGCGTGCAGAACGGTTTTTGCAATCCGTCTGTTCATTTTTCTCTTATCTCCCTATGGTTGCGACGCAAGCTCTGCCGCTTTTTCCTGATATTCCTCCAAAACGCGGACTTCGCCGTCCTCCTTTTCCAGCAGAATATCCCCAAAAAGTACAAGTGCTTTCTCATTGATCGTTTTGACCATTATATTTTCCGGCATTTTAAGTGTTTTTAGATACGCTTCTGCTTGTTCTTGCGCCTCCTGACATAAAAAGCCAATATACGCTTTCTCTGCCTGGTTCAGGACAGGCTCATCTGAAGGCTCTTTTGGGGATTCTGTCTGCTGTACCTTCTCTGTCGGCTCTTTTTGATTTTCATAATCAATTTCACCCTCTTTAAGCATACGCAGAACAGATCGGGCATCTTCCCTGGCCTTTTTTAAACTTTCATGGTCGATGGAAGCGGCAGGCGCCCGCTCCCCGTAATCCATGCTTTCGCCTGCTTTTGTGACAGCGGTTTTTTTCTCCCGCCGCGGCAATTCCACCTGGCTGCATGCCAGATATGCAAGTACTCCTTTTTGTATGGCAGACTCAAACCCTCCGTCTATTATCATGGATTTCAGCACTTCCACATCCTGCATGCGGTCGGCGCCGCTCATATAGGCTTTATTCAGAATCCGAAGAGGGGAGCGCTTCCTTTTACCCCGGATAAGAAAATATTCCCGCATGTAAGACTCTGTGTACAGATGGATCAGGTTCAAAAGATCCTGTACGCTTTCCCGAAGAATATAATACCAGTATCTCCAGTAATCAGAATAACTCTGACGCTCAAAATACGCATAGCGTGAAACACGGACGGTCTTTTTATCTCTGTCATTTTGTTTCGATATCGGATAATTGGGTATATAAGCAGAGGCATAAAATCCATTCAGAATCACATGGCGAAAGTCATAAGCTTCCAGATTTTCTTCCAGCGCTTTGAATACATAGGGCATCGCGTTCCAGGTATGTTTTATGTAATCCTCCTGAGAACATATCTCTTCTTTTTTCAGGAGGCGCGCATTCTGCCTGACATACTGGCCCGCCTCTTCATAATTGCCTTTTTCGATCTTAAGGAATCCCCGACCGCTCCAATCCCGCCCGCTTTTTGCCTCCAGAAAAAGAACCATCTCCTTTGCAATCTCCGTATGGGTGGTCATAAACAGACAGCAGACATCATAAAAATATTCTGCTATATCCCCGCTTATCTTCCGGTCTTTGTTTAAAGCGTCCCAAAACGCGGACATGGCCGCCAATGCATCCTTTGGCGTATCCTGATAAATCAGGTTGGCCAGCTCAAGAATATAATATTTTATATAGAGCATATTTGCTTCGTTAATGGCATTTCTTCTAAAATCTTTTACCAATGTATAATAACACAAAATTTGCTCGTCACTCATTTCTTCCAGGCATCTGACCTCTCTGGTTATACGGACATGGGTATCATAATTTGCGTCTAGGCCTTTCATGTACAAAGCTTCTTCCCTGAAAAAGGACAGATCCACCTTGTAATAGTCATAATGCCTAGAATTATGCCCCCATTTGCGGGTCTTTAATTTGATCACATACCTGCGAAAAGCCTCCACCCTCCGCTCAGGTGTCATCTTTAACTCATATATCCGGCGCAGATCCATGGATTTTTTCATGCAGCTGTCATCTTCTTCCACTTTTTATAGTATTTCGTCAGGCGCTTTATGCGGCATATTCCCGCCCCGCTTTCTATGATGTCTTTGTTCCCCGTCACCATATCATCCATGGTTACTCCAAAAAGACGGCTTAACGCGTACAGATTATCCAGGGAAGGAAGGTTCACGCCGTCCATCCACCGATACACGGTCTGCACACAGGTTAAAGACAGATACTGCTGGATATCCCTCGGGCTTATACCGCTTTGCTGCACCAGTATCTTCAAATACTGCCCAGCTCGTATTCTGTCTATGACCGGTATCATAGCTGCATCTCCTTTATCCTTTTTTCCACTGCGCAAGCCAGCATCAGATGGCCGTTTTTGTCCAGATGGAGGCCATCTGTCACGCTGGCGCAGACTGCCTCTGAAGCGTCCAAAAATCCGCACCCCAGCGCTTCTGCCAGTTTTTTATATTCCGCAGCCAGTTCCCTGGATACTTTTAAAGATGTTTCGTCAAATTCCGTGCCGAAACCGCTTTTTAAAACATTTTCTGTGATCGGCGCAGGGGCGATCAAAAGTGTCTGAAACGATTTTGCTGCATGGGAGGCGGCCTCTTTTACTATTTTTTCAAGAGCATTTTTGATTTGTACTGCAGACGCATGAAACTGTGCCTTACAATCGTTGCTCCCAAGCATAACCACAAAAAGATCCACAGGTTGATGGACCCTTACGGCTTCGCCCACCGTATCAAGTCCGCATCTTCCGGAACAAGTCATATCTTTAAAAGCTGTGGTCCTTCCGCACAGCCCCTCTTCGATTACTTCGTAGGAGGCTCCCAAAAGATCCTGCAGCTTCCCCGGCCAGCGGGTGCGACAGTCGTACCTTCCTCCTTTTCCAGGAATATACCCAAAGGTATTGGAATCTCCATAACACACTATTTTTTTCATATCATTCTCCAGCGTGGAAATCAACAGATTATAAGAATTGTTTGTCACAACAGGATTACGCCTGCCAGATAAACAACACTGGCCGGCGTAAAAAATGTCATATTTAAGATCGGAAGAGCGTCGTGTAGGGAAAGAGTGTAGATCTCGGTGGTCGC
>CAJUMT010000057.1 GCA_910587495.1 uncultured Lachnospiraceae bacterium
AACAACTGCACTGACAAGTTCGTTCATAATTCACACCTCTCATTTTTCCAGCGTAATCCAACTCCCCATAATCATGTCAAACTCTTCAGGAATAAACCCTTTTAATCCCGCTGCAGGAAAAAATGTTACTTCTCCAAAATAAATCTGGTTATTTATAATATAAAAATCTATACGCACAAATGGAATACCCTGTGACAATTTTCCCGCCAATAACAACATCTCTTCCAGTTGTTCCGGCCTCTCCTTTTCCTTCTTTGCATTAGGGACTTCAGGTCTTTTTACGTCATACCTTTTCCAGTCAGCTGAATAAAAATCTTCGGTAAGACCATTTTTAGAATACCTGTTTTCACAAACAAGAATAACTTTAGGAATGCCATTAAAACAGTGTACTTTATAATCTTCTAACTCTGCGTTCTTTTGATCAACCATATATTTTTCTGCAATAATCCTGGGAGAAATATTTTTATAAGGCCACTCTCTTGCAAAAAGATAATAATTTCTTTTCATCCATTTTCTGATTTTTTTCCTGGCTGCTTTTATATTAAAATCATTCTTATTTCTGCATATAATAACGCCCCCGCTGTCATGCGTACATTTCAATACAAACTGCTCAGGAAGGCTTTGCAAATCCATTTCATCCGGATCATCCCATACTTTTAATGTAGGAATAATATATTTTTCCCCAATTTTTTTCCCCACATATCTTTTTACTTCATATTTATCAGCCATCAACGAATATATGGCTTCCCTTTTATACAGCTTTATCCATTGAAGCTTTTCATTAAAAGTAACTGGATTTTCCAGATCCAGTTCTTTCTTAAATGCTCTCTTATATTTTAATTTAATAAAATCCTCATCTGACATTCTATTAAACAATCCAAAATTAATTAAATCATTAAAAATATGTTTATCGATTTTTTTAAGAAATAGTACCACTTTTCCTATCACTTTAACACTGCTTTCTATATATTTCCCTTAAACCAGATCAAGCCATTTTCTGCTTATTTTCTCTGCAGACACTTCTTCTCTGACACTTACAGCATGGTCTGAGATCATTTTTGCGTATTTACTATCACCTGCGATTTTCATCATAGCCTTAAACAAAGCAATTTCATCATTCATCGGAATCAGTATCCCATTTACATCTGTCTTTACAAACATTTTTGATCCGCCCACAGGACAATCTGTTGCAATTGTCGGTATACCCATGCCTAGCGCCTCTAACATTGAATTTGATATGCCTTCATAATTAGAAGTTGATATATACATGGACGCCTTATATATTTTTTCAGGCAGGTTTTCTACAAATCCGCAAAGAAAGACAGCTTGTTCCAAATTGAATTTTCTGATCAGTTCTTCGAGTTCCTGACGAAGCTCTCCCTGCCCATAAATATATAATTTATAATCTTGATAGTACTTATGAAACATAGAAAATCCTTTAATTAAAAGCGGAAAATTCTTCTGGTCAGCCAATCTTCCTGCCGCAATAATAGTTTTCTCCCTTTCTCCACAATATTGTGAAGGTAAATTGTGCGTATCTAATGGATTTGCTATAATGCAGCTTTTTTTCTGAATTTTTTTATTATAATATTTTTGCGCATCCGGCGTTTGAAATACCATCCAATCGGCCAACGAAAACAACCCGACTCTTCGCATCAACACATACGCAACGATCTCTTTTAAATTCTTTTTATTTCCAAGGATCTTTTGATACGGATCAGCTCTTTCAGACATAATAATTCGTTTGCCCACGCCAATATTAGCTATAAGCGTATACAAAGATATTTCCGGTAAAAAAGGAATAACAGTCTTGGCCTCTGATTCGCATAAAATACGATGCAAAACCCGCACTCTTTTTATCATTTTCAAATCACGGGAACGATATTTAAACTGATATACTTTGACATTTTCAGACAAATAATACATAATTGGTTTATCTCTTAGTATCACTAAAGTCACATCTGCTCCCATATCAGCACATTGCGATGCTAATATGGAAATCACTTTCTCTGCGCCTCCATCTGATAATGATCCCGTAATAAATATCACTTTTTTATTTGAAGCATCCATATTAATTCCTTTCAGAAATAGATAGCCATTCACCTAGAATGCAATTCCATTCCCCTGGTCTGACAGGTTTAAAACCACTCATATGGAAAAATGTAATTTCTCCAAAATAAATATTACCGTTTATATTATAAAAATCGATTCTCGCATGCGGTAACCCTTCACTCAGCCTTTCAGAAAACTCAATCATTTTTTCAAAATTCACAGGCTTTCCAGGCGTATGCGGCGCGTTATAATGACCCATCTCTATGGGCAAATGGTTAAAATCTCTGTCGAAGAAATCTGTATATGTTTCCGATGAATTTCTGCCCATAGCAATAAACATAATTTTCATAACGCCGTTAAATGTGAAAAATTTGTAGTCTTTCAGCTCATATCCGGACTCATCTACCATGTATGCTTCTGCTATGATTCTGGGATGAACATTTTTATACGGCCATTCGCGTGTATTTTTATAATACTTTCTTTTCAGTGCATGGTTAATCTTTTTTTTCGCAGCCGTCTGATCAAAATGAGATTTATCTGTACATATTACCAGACCGCCTGAATCATGCGTACATTTCAAAACAAACTGATCCGGCAGTTGGTCAAAGTCAATGTCTTCATACTTGTCCCATACACCCAGCGTAGGGATCACATATTCTTCTCCTAATATCTTACTGACATATTTTTTCGCTTCATATTTATCCACCATCATGGTATATTCCGGGCGGCGATTATATAACTTCATCCACTGTAACTTTTCATTATAGGTGACCGGATTTTTCAGATTCAGTTTTTCACCAAGATAATGCCTGTATAACATTTTGAGATAAAACGCATCTGCGGAAATTGTATCCGGAAGCATCCGTCCCATCAATATAATGGCATACAACACAGGATCTTTAATAATTCGGCTAATAGACATCGGACTTCCTCACTTCTTTCTTCTATCTTCCATCAGTTTCAGATAAAGCTCCTGATACCGCCTGCTCATAACGACCGAAGAAAATTCCTTCCTTGCTGCCTCTCCTGCCGTAGCTCCCATAGCAGACAAATCCATATCCAGGAATCTGTCAAGCTGTGAGGCGAAATGTTCCTTATCTCCAAGCCTATAAGAGCTGCCGTATTTCCCGTCTTCTCCCAATACTTCCATATGCTGCGGTATATCGCTTAAGAATACGGGAAGGCCTGTGGACATAGCTTCCAACACTCCGTTGGGCATCCCTTCACTTTTGCTCGCAGACAAATACGCGTCGGAAGCCTGTAAGTAATCGCACACATTTTTAATCTCTCCTGTAAATAAAAAGCGCTTGTCTTTTCCGTATTCTTTTTGAAGATGCTCCAAATTAGGTCCTGCCCCCATCAGCACCATGCAGATCTGATCCGCATGGCTGCAGCGCAAAATACCCTCTATGGCAAACTGCTGGTCTTTGCGGTCTATAAAAAGACCAGCGCAGGCAATAATAATCTTATCTTTCGAAAGACTCAGCTTCTTTTTCTGTTCTTCTTTACAGGCTGCATCAGCATATTTATACCGCTCTGTATCCACACCGTTTTTGATAAAATCAAATTTCATATGGTGTTTCTCCGCATACATCCTGCTGAGGCTTTCGGAGCAGGTGACAAAAGGTTCTCCCTTCTTCATCTGCCGCCGGATCAGCGCCATATCTTTATGCGCCAGGAGAATGCCACAGCGTTTTCCATAGTAGTCCGGATAGTCCTGATAGCAGTAATTTCTCAGCGTCACAAGATGCACTGCATCCTTATATCCCAGGCTTAATGTATACGGCGGCATACCCAGCCCCTGAATGAGATCCGGATGAATTTTTTCTAATAAAGCCTTCAGTTTCCCCCGACCGGCCAACACTGCTGTGACTTTGTTCATTTCCAGGCAATAATGTTCCGAAACCACTGTAAGGTAGCGGTCTATAACTGAATTTCCTGCTTCCTCCGGAAACAAAGTGATTACAATCGGCTGAAAAACGGATCTGTCCATATTTTTAATGATATTCAGGGTCTGATTCATCGGACCAGTATTTTTGCAGTTTGTAATCACATAGACAATTTTTATCACAATATCGTTCCTTCTATAAATTAAGCAATATTTTATCTGTAAAATTCAGCGTACCATCGGGCAAATTTTCTTAATCCGGTCCGCAGGTCCGTATTCGGCCTAAATCCAAAATCCCGTTCCAGTACACTTGTATCGGCATAGGTGACGGGAACGTCTCCCGGCTGCATGGGAACCAGCTTTTTATGGGCGTCAAAATCATAATCTGCAGGTAAAACGCCTGCTTTTATAAGTTCCTGCTGCAAAATATCCACAAAATCCAGCAGATTCTCCGGAGAACTGTTCCCGATATTGTAAATATTATATGGCGGATTTATCTGCCCGTCATCTTCCGTCACTGTTTCCGGCGCGTACTGCATTACGCGAACCACGCCTTCGATGATATCGTCTATATATGTGAAGTCCCTCTTACAATTACCATAATTAAAGATTTGGATCTCTTTTCCCTGACACAGCTTGTCCGTAAATCCAAAATATGCCATATCAGGACGTCCAGCCGGGCCATAGACCGTAAAAAATCGAAGGCCTGTGGCCGGAATCCCATATAATTTAGCATACGCGTGGGCCATCAGCTCATCGCTTTTTTTTGTGGCAGCATAAAGACTGACCGGATGATCCACCTTATCTTCTGTGCTGTAGGGAACTTTCTTATTACAGCCGTAAACAGATGAGCTGGAGGCATAGATCAAATGTTTCACTCCCGGCGCTCCATCATCGTAGGAATGCCGACAGGCTTCCAAAATATTATAAAATCCGACCAAATTGCTTTCTATATAAGCGTCCGGATTTACAATGGAATGCCTCACCCCCGCCTGCGCAGCCAGATTGACTACAATTGCCGGTTTATATTGATGAAAGATCTCTGTCACTGTCTGCTTGTTGGCAATACTGTCTCTGATAAATACAAACGACGGGTTCTTCATCAATTCATCCAGACGCGCCTCCTTCAGGCGAATGTCATAATAATCATTCATATTGTCAATGCCGATCACCGTCAGATCCGGCCAGTCTCGATACAGCCTTTTTATCAGATTACTTCCGATAAATCCTGCTGCACCGGTAACAAAAACTGTCTTTCTTTTCAAATCCAGATTATAGGTAACCATTATATCTCCTTACTGTTCTGCTTTCATCTTTGTTTCTCATGAAGCAGTTCTTCTACAATTTCTGCAAGCCTTTGATTAAAGTATGCATTGTTGCTTTTCAGCTGCCCCTGGGACATGCTTACAACAGATTCATAGTTTAGGATCACGTCTTTTAGTTCCTCTATTTTTTCGACTACGATTATATTTTTCTGCCGCTTCTCCACTGCCTGCACAAAATCGACCTGGTGGTCGTTCACATGCTCTCCAAACTGCTTTTGACGCGGTACGACAATAGGAATCTTGCCAATCTGCAGCGGCATAATAAAACTGGACGGCCCGCCATGCGTGATGACAATCCGGCTTTTTTCCACATATTTGATCATTTCCGGATAAGAAAAAAACCGGCTCCAAGTGCAGCAACAAGGCCTATATGCGCCGAATCCCGTCTGCATAACAATGTCTTCTTCAATGACTTTCTCTTTTTTTAACTGATCCACATATTGGATCAGACGGTCAAACGGCTGCTCATGCGTACCTACTGTGACAAATATCATACGTTTTCCTCATATACAGGTCAAAAGATGCTTCCGAGATTGATTGCTTTGGGATATACCTTTTTCATTTCCTCCCATTCGACAATAAACCTGTCCGTAATGGGATAAACTATCCTGCCGGTCATTGTAGGACGGTCGATCCGGTCAAATACTTCTATATAAATAAGCTTTGCACCCAACAATTTTCCCAAATAAAAAAACGGCACGGCCACCGCTGCGCCTGATGAAATGATAACGTCCGGCTTCTCTTCCCTCAGTACTTTAAAGGCCAGCCGCGTATTGATCACAAGCGCTTTCAAGCTTCTGTTTGTCGGATAATAACAAGGGTACATCTTTTCCCCTTCTAACAAGCTGCGCGCATCTTCCTTATCAAAGGTAACCCAAAACCGTTCTTTGTCTTTCCAGAATGGTTTCAACATATACAAATGTGTCAAATGCCCACCGGAAGAGCCTACCAGGCAGATTTTCATTTCATAATCCTCTGTCAAGCGCCGCTAAACTCTTATTTAGCGGCATACAATATATAGCTGTTTACCTATAGTTATCCACAATAAAGTTGTCAAATATTCCTGTAAAACAGATACATTCTAACATTTATCGCCGCAAGAGTCAATTCCCCGACGGGGCTTAATTCACATTCACTTATAAAAGCAGACAGTCCCCCACTGCCTGCTTACATTTTTCCTCTACTTTGCCCCTCTCCCCCCAAGCACGACCCAGATTGTCTTAAAGATAATCTTAAAATCCAGCGACAGCGACCAGTTATCGATATACTCCAGATCCAGCTTCACCACTTCATCGAAATCCTTGATATCACTGCGACCGCTGATCTGCCAGAGGCCTGTGATGCCCGGGCGGAAGCTGATACGCCGCTTCTGGTAATAACTGTACTTCTGGTATTCGTCCAGCGTAGGCGGCCTGGTGCCCACCAAGCTCATGTCTCCTTTGAGTACATTCCAGAACTGCGGAAGCTCATCTATGCTCGTCCTGCGTATGAATGCGCCCACTTTGGTAATGCGCGGGTCATTTTCCAGTTTGAACATCAGGCCGTTCATCTCGTTTTGGGCGGCAAGCTCCGCCTTCCGCTCCTCCGCGTCCGCGTACATGGAACGGAATTTATAAAATTCAAAAATACGACCGTTCACACCGACTCTTTTCTGATGAAAAATCAAAGGCCCTGGAGATTCGATCAGAAGAAACGGCGCCAATATGATTCCGATGAAAAAAGTAAAGAAAAGGCCGACCAGGGCGCCCGCTATATCAACCATGCGCTTGACCAGCACCATCCGATAATCGAACAGACGGCTGGAAAACGCCACCACATGATAATCTTCCAAATTATAAATTCTTTTTTCCCCTGTGACGCCCAAATCAAACAAATCCAGGTTCAGGTTGACCACCAGACCCATCTTCTCAAATTCCAGGATCATCTTCTTTAGAAACAGCTCTTTTTCCTGGATCGCATCTATCTGGATAAACACCTCATCCACCACGTTCTGTGTGGCAAATTCCAGATATGCATCCTCCCGGGCCGGGATCACAGGTATCTTTTCTTTGTCAGGGAGATTCGCCGGTTTCTTTTCGTCCAGAAGAATTACGCCCGCAATCCTCCATATATTTTCCTTTGACCGCCCAAAACGCCTGATAATCTCAGGAAAGCGATCCGAAGAAGTAACTACCAAGAGGTTTAGTTCTTTTCTTCTGCTCCTTCCGAACACACGGCTTCTGTTTCTGATAAACAGATGAATACACCAGACCGCCAGAGTGTTCAGCACAAGAAAATATCCCATAACCAGACGGGAAACAAAGGTCTCGCTCTTTATGCCAAAACCAAGAAAAAGCGCCCCGGCGATCAGGATTATATTATATTTCACCACAAGCAGAAGTTCCGTGTAACGGCCTCTTCTGAAAAAATCCTCATATACTTTCAGGAAATAAAAAGCCGCAATATGGAGTACGAGCAGAAGGCTGCACATGGTTCCCATATTTTCCGCCTTAAACAGCCTGGGAAGGTCTCCGTAACGCATCAGACCCGCCAGGAACAGGCAGGCAAGCATCGCACAGGCGTCCAACAGGCAGACGGCAAATTCCATGAACTGGTTTTGTTTTCTGTACATAGTTACACCAACTGGTTTTCGTATATTTTTTGCAAATATCATACAATGACAATAAGACATTCCCATTATAACATGAAAATGTCTTATTGCAATTAAAAAATATTTAGTAGCTCTTATAACAGTAGTCCAGGTCTACTTTGCCTGATATTCCTGCAACCTCTCCGGAATCGCTGTACTGCCACATGTTCACTTTTCCCTGCCCGGTATATCCATGCCCCAGGCTCAGGTTCCTCCATCTGGCGATCCAGACGTCCACATTGGACAAACGACTCATATCAATCCGGTTCTTCAGCCAGTCCGTATTCGCATACAGGATAAACTTGTATCCTGCATCCTCTACAACTTTCTTATAAGCCAGGATCATATCCGTCTTGGTCGATGAGGAAATGTGGTGCTGGGATGCGTCTTCCATATCCAACGCGATGGGATAATCAAGTTTTCTTCCATCCAACGCCTTTACTACTTCTCTGGCCTCCTCTTTGGCTTCATGCACAGATTGCGCATAGCTGTAGCGGTATACGCCTACTTTTACGCCTGCATCACGGGCATTGTCATAATTTCTTTCAAACTTGGAATCTTTACTGCCATTTTTCACCAGAATGCGGATCATTGCAAAATCAATTCCGTCGTCTTTTACAGCTTTCCAGTCTATGTTTCCCTGATAGCTGGCTACATCAATGCCATAAGCAGCGCCTCCTGAACCGCCTGAACTTTTCTTTGTCTTTGCGCTCACAGGTCCTACGACCTTTGTCGAATAGTCTCCCCTTCTTCCATATACCGTATACCAGTAGGTCGTATCTTCTTCCAGACCCTTATCTGTGCAGGAAACACTTTTGGTCGTGATTGTTTTCTTTTTATTTCTCCCTGCTTTCGCATCGCTTTCACTTCTGTATCTGACAACTACATACTCTTCAATACCTACGACCCTTTTCCAAGTCACTTTGATCCTGCTGGTAGTGGTTCCGGTTCCTTTTAATCCAGAAAGCGTCTCAAAGTCGGGAACGACAGAGATTACATCTGATTCCTGGCTGCCGTAATCTTTCCTGTAGGCGGTCACTTTGTAATAGTAAGCCTTCCCTGTTTCCAGCTTTTTATGAGAATAGCTGCTTCGCTTTACAGTTGAAAGTTCTGTAAACGGCCCTTCCGCAGCCTCCGCCATCTGAATCCGATAGGAGGTAGATCCTGTCACCTTCGGCCACTTCAAGGTAACGCAGTTGTATGTGGTCTTATGCACATACGGTTCCGGCTTCGCCAGCGTCGTCGATGCGTAGACGGCTTCGCTCATCTCGCCGTATACCAGTTCCCACCCCTCTCTCTGATAGGAGCGGACTTTAAAATAATAGGTAGTTCCGCATAGCGCTTTTGTATATTTATATGTATTGCGCGTCAATGTTTTTAAGAGCCTGTATTCTCCGCCCAGAGAATCGGCATAATAGATCTCATATCCTTTTGCGCCCTTTATTTTATCCCAGGTAAGCTGGATTGTATTGTATCTTGTGGGCTGCGCCGTCAGCCCTCTCACAGCGCCCGGTCTGACCATGCTTTTAGAAGGAGCGGTATAAGCTGAATAAATATTCACTTTGGCATTTGAGACATTAAAAGCGCGCAGTTTATACCAGTATTCCTTAAGGAATGAGAGGTCTGTATCAATGTAAGAAGTATCCTCCGGGCCAAGTGTAGCGACGCAATCATAGACGCCATTCTCCGCTTCGGCTCTGTAAAGCTCGTATCCGGCTGTATTGTCCTGCTTTTTCCAGGTGAGTTCCAGAGAATTTTCATCCAGCGATATTATTTTCAGATCTTCCGGAACATCCGGGATGAGCAGCGCAGGATACAGTTTTGTGTCATATTCCACAGTAAGGAGTTCACTCTGCCCAGCGGATACAAACTCCTCGCCCGACTGTGTATACCCCTGCAGACGGTAAGTATAGCTGCAGGGCTCCACTGCCGTTTTATCTATATAGAGATAGTCCTTCCCTTCTTCCGTCTCAAGATCTGTCAGGGTTTCGATCAGTTCTTCCTGCGCATCGTTATTCTGACGGTAAATCTCATATTTTTTAATCTCTTCTTCTAACGGGAAAGAAAGCGTAATGCCTTCTTTGGTTCTGTCCGCGCAGCTTAGGGCCAGCACCTTTTCCTGCGCCTGCCCGTTGTCTTCCCCGGCAGGGTCTTCTGTGGGATTCTCCGCCTGGTTCTGATCAGAGGGATTTTCTCCCGGCTCACTGTCAGGCGCTTTATCTCCTGCATTGCCTTCTTCCGGCTCGTTTCCTGTATTTTCACTGCCAGAATCACCTTCGCCGGTGCCGCTTTCGGAAGTTTGGCCCCCGGACGGATTTTCACCTGTGCCGTCTTCAGTGCTTCCGTCTCCGGGCACATTTTCGCCTGCGCCGCCTTCGCCCGTTCCCTCTCCGAACGGATTTTCCTCCGTCCCGTTTTCGCCTGCCTGATTTTCGGACGGGTCTTCTCCCGCCCCTTTCTCAGGCATCTTGCTTCCGGGCGTATCTTCGCCTTCCTTGCCGCCGGACGTTCCGGTTTCTGACGGATCATCCTTCCCATCCGCTTCAGACACTTCACCCGATTCTTCTGCCTGGCTGACGCCCGGCTGGTAATCGTCCTGGCGAACCAAATGTTCTTCCGCCATGGATACAAGCGGACTTTCCAGAAACATCACACAGGCCAGAAGAAGCGCCAGTATTTTAAAACGATTTTTTTTCTTCATCAATCCCCACCTACTTTACTGCAACTGAAAGTTTTACTGTGACAGGTTTGGACGAAAGCCCCATCCCCTCATAGTACACATGAAAACTTAATGAATAGGTTCCCTTTTTCACTGTATTTCCTTCTTTTAACATGACAATTCCCCGTCCATCATCATCATATTCATATTCGAAGTCACCGGTCTTTTTGGCCGGCACCAGCCGTATATCTTCGATCCTGGCATACGTCGATCCGGTCACATCCAGCTGATAGACCTGATCCGTAGGATGATAACGGTATATCGTCGTTTTCTTCATATTTGCCTTCAGTTTCGGCTTTTTCTCCTGAGGCGTAATCGTCACAGCCTTGGATGTCACTTTGCAGCCGCTCGCAAGCGTCAAATTCATCCTCACCTGATACTTCGCCTTAGCCTTTAACGGCGCGTTCTCGTCCGCATAGACCAGCACGTTACCGTCATCATCCATCTCGGCAATAAAATAATCCGCCCCGGCGCCCGCCAGTTCAACATCTTCGACCGTATCCGTTACATTTTCCAGAACCGGTTTATAGGTCATATTTGTATGTTCTCTGTCCAGAAGATTAATGCTTCCTTTGCCTGTCATCCTGGCCGTCGGCTCATCTGTCACAACTCTCAGCGTAATCTCTTTATCATCCACATCTACTTTTTCCGCCACTTTTCCAGTCAGTTTCACCTTATAATTTGTATTTTTTGTAAAAGCTTCTGGCTTTAACAATTTTATGTAAAGCTGCTGATCATCTTCATTGTACTGCACACTGATCGTCTTTGCTTCCTCTACCTGCTTTTTCAGCGCCGAAGAAGTCCATTTAAACGTATCCAGCGGATAATCTGAACCTTTGACATTCAGAGGAACGATCGCTTCATTATTTGCCTGCTTATTCAGGTAAACAGTCCCTGGCACATTAAACTCCAGATCTTTAATAACATTGACTTTCACTGACAATTCGACCGCCTGCGCATACTCCGGGGAAGTCCACTTTATTTTCACGGTTTTGGAAGCAGTCCCTTTGTAAGTCAGCTCTATATTACCATTACGAATCTCTACTTCCGTATCCTTCGTAACGCGCGCAACCTTATCATTTGCGCCAAAAATAACACGCCTGCCGGAATCTTTCTCTTTTACCTGCAAAACACGACCGATCATGCCCTGCCCGGGGTATACAGTTGTATCTGACACCACATATTCTGCGTCTGCTTTATTGACGATATCCGCCTTTTTGTCGAAGGTATAATCAGCCGATTCTGTAAAGCCTTTGAAGCTTACCGTCACTTTACCCTTTCGGCCTTCATAGTTTGTCCTTAAAAGCTGTTTGTAATTTTCCTTTGTGACATTTTGGGCAGACAGATACAGCCGGCCTGCCGCCGGGTCATAGGTACCGGAAATATACGGTTCGGCGCTTCCTTCCAGGTACGGCGTCCAGGTCACCTTATCTATCTCGTATTTGCTGGAAATGCTGTATGCACCCCTCCCGGACTCGTCCAGCCTGAAAACATTCAATTTGTTGACTACTTTCAAAGTCGCTTTTGGGGATGTTACCTCTACAGTAATCTTTACCTTCTTTTCATACTCCCCATGCTCGGTCGCCATAATCAATTTACAATTATAGCTCTTCTTTTTCACAATCGCTTCCGCTTCTCTTATGTCCTTAAAAGATACCGTCCATATATTTTCATCGTCATTTTGCTGGTCAACATCAAATAATCTCGACGGTTCATAGGTTCCGCCGTTATATTCGAGAACATTTACGCTGTCAATCACATTGTCGTTGATAGATAATAAGGTAAAATCCTGACCATCTTCTTTAAATTTATTCAATGTAAAAGACGTCGTACCTACCACAGGCGTATAATCCTGGACTCTTACGGTAAAAATCTGCGCATGCTTTCTCTTATCCGCAGCCGTCGCCGTGATCACAGCCGTTCCAGCCTTTTTCTTAAGCAACAGCACCGGCTGGCCGTCCATCATTTTCACAGACGCCACGCCTGCGTCGGTGGAAGACCATTTTACAGATGCGTTTTCCAGCTCTGTGTCTTTTTCATAGGCAAGAATCTCCAGGTCCAGCATATTTGTCTGCATGCCCGACTCTTTTAAAGTATCCAGATCCACCGAGATCTCTGTAAGGCTCTTTGAAGCGTCCTCTTCCTGTCTATAATCATTCAGATCCAGTGTTGCATGTGTTCCCCTGTCAGAAATAAAAATGCGAAAACGATCCGCGAGAGACTGGGACTGCTCCAATATAGTTATTTTATAACTGACCGAAAATTCCGTCACATTTTTTTTGTAAGTGCTGGCGCCTTTCAGGCGAACCGCAGCTCTGACCGTATCTGTTCCTGTATCAACAGCCTCCAACGCTCTTTCAAGCTGCTGTTCCTCCCCCAGCAATTTGACCGCCCCTTTATCTGAAGCCCATGTAATCTCCAGGACTTCAAGCAATTCGTCGTCTGTGACAAAACTTCCTGTTATATCTGCAGTTAAGCGGCAGCTTCCCTGATAATCATTTGACGACGTCAGATATGTATCACCGCTCAAGGTAATCTTATTGATTTTACTGATTGCTACATCTACGGGTATTTCCAGATCCTTATATCCGTCTTTCTTATACACCGCAGTATAGGTCTGCTCCGGCGCCGTATCCGAGGCTGCCAGAGTCAGGCCGTCTGCCCCTTTCCAGCTCCAACCTTCCTTAGACGATGCGTTATATTGAAGATCCTGAAAAAGCGTATTGGAAAGAGCCGCAGACTGATTGATAAATACATGCATGGAAGGCAACGCGCTCACAAGAGCGTCAACTTCATCCTGGGTATATTCCTTTTGCTCAGAGGACGCCCCATTCTGCTCCAGTGCCGCTTCCTCAAGCTGTGAAATATCTTCCTGCGGCCGCTCCGTTTCCTTTTCATTCTGAGAGTCTTCCGGCAGCGAGACGACATCATCTTTATTTGGGGAATCTTCTTCGGAAGGCGCAGGATTATCTTCTCCCTGAGAACCTTCCTCAGAGGGCGCAGTACTGTCATCCTGGGAGCCTCCTCCAGACGGCGCAGGTCCGCTCTCTTCCTGGGAATCTCCTTCGGAAGGCGCAGTGCTGCCTTCTTCCTGAGATCCCTCTTCTGCAGGCACAGAGCCGCTCTCTCCCTGGGAACCATCCCCGCCAGGCGCAGAGCCGTTCTCCTCCTGGGAATCTCCTGCGGAAGGCACAGCGTTATCTTCTGCCTGTCCGTCTCCCGAAGATCCGTCTTTCGCTTCGTCTCCTTTTAATGTGTCAGAGGCGTCTTCTTCCTGAGACTCTCCTTCTGACGGAACCTGTCCTGCATCCTGATCCTCTTCCTGCATATGACTGTCCGGCAGGCGGTCGCCTGCAGCCGCTTCATCAGATACTTCTTCTTCTGACAGATCTGCACTGTATCCTGCCGCTTCCGCCGCCAAAACAGGCGAAGCCGCTGTCTGGAATACCAGGCAGCAGCACAAAAGCCCTGTAAGTAAACGTCTTTTCATCGCGTAAAATCTCCTTCTAAATCCATATGTCTAAAAATTATACCCTACTTTTTCTTTTATGTAAACACATAACCCACAACTGGAAGCGATTTCATTTTTCCTTAATATTTTCCCCGCCTCTTTATAAAGGGTTGAAAAACAGCCGCACACATTCATGCACGGCCGTTTTGGAGGATGTTATTTAATAACTTATATTCATATCTACATTTCCGGTAATACCCGGAACCGAACCTTTTGAAGAATACTGCCACATATCATATTTCCCTGTGTAGGTACACTTAGAACTGTACTGCGCTACCCATACATAATAGCCGCCCAGCGACGACATCTTAAGCTGGTCGTTATACCAGCTCTTGCTGGCATAAATTCCCGCCCGGTATCCGCCGTTCTGGACTGTCTGGCAAAAAGCTTTCACAACCGCTGTGCGGGCCGTACGGCTAAGCCCGTTGGCTCTTCCGTTGGACGCACTCTCTGTATCAATAAAAATCGGATAGGACAGCCTGTATCCGGAGACGAGAGACATAGCCATGCTGGCCTCTTCCACAGCCTCCGCCTCAGTTACCGCCTGGGTAAAGAAATACACGCCTACCTTAATTCCGGCCTTCGTCGCCCCTGCAATGTTCTTTTTAAAATACGGATCTTCCACCAGCACGCCTGTCGCAGAACCTCTGTATCCCACACGGATAATCGCAAATTCAATACCGGAAGCGGCCACGGCATTCCAGTCAATGTTCGTCTGATACCTGGATACGTCAATCCCCCGAATGCCGGAATTTTGCATAAGACTGCCGTCCTCCGCAAATGTATATTCCACGCCGCCGATCACCTGTTTCCCCGTCACCGGCTTGTGATCCTCACCATAATAATAGACTTTGCCGCCTATGGTCTGCCAGCCTGTATACTGCGGCTCCGTATAAAACTCATCCTTGTCAGAATAGTCTTTAAGCACGGCTTTTGTCTGGGCGTTTTCATCCACATAAAGCGTATTCCCCGCTTTATCCTTTAACTCTGTGGACATATCCGTCATGCCCTTTACTGTAGCCTTGCATTCTACAAACGCATAATCAATCGCGCCCTCTTCATCCGCTTCATAAGAGACCTCCGCTTTGATCACCGCGAAGCCGTTGGCCTTCCCGACTGCTACCACAGCCTCCCCTTCCGACGCGGATAATTCTACAACGGACGGGTCTGAACTAATCCATTTGATGTCGCGAATCATTGAGTCGTCACCGGATACGGAAAGAGCCACCACATAACTGTTGGAAGATTCCTGATCCAGATCATACAGCGTAATGCTTGCAGGAACTGATATCGTCGCCGACATCATCTTCGCTTTATCCTTTGCATCGGTCTTCTCTTTTGGTGCATCGGGCGCCTTATAGCTGGCAGCGGACATGGCCTGTCCAGGCGTTTTATGGCTCATAGCCGTAGCAGTCTGTATAGACATAAGTCTCATAGCCGCTGACGCCTCTGCCTGAACCTGTTCAGCCGGGTCATTCTCATCTTCGCTATTTGACGTATCCGGCTTCGCTGGCTGTTTGGAATCATCCGGCTCGGCTGGCTGCTCTGCATCTTCTTCCCCTGCAGACTGCCCGGAATCATCCGGCTCATCCGAAGTCTGTTTCTTTCCTTTTTCAACAGTCTCGGAATCAACCTCGCTGTCTGCGGATGCTTTTGCGAAATTGGAAGTATCCACATCGCTCTTCGCTACCTTCTTTGTAACTACCGTGCTTTCCAAAAGAGGCACCGTGTCTGTCAGCACACTTTCCACAGGCACATTATTCACTGCAGTATCTTCCGCCGCAGTGTTTATCTGGCTCTCTTTCTTAATCTCCGCAGTCACATCCACTTTCTTATATTCAATCTGGCCTTTTACGGACACGGTGATCGCGCCTTCCTTCACAGTATACCCAGCCAGATCATGGAGGGAAACCGTATATTTGCCGGCCTCCATCTTATCTATGTATATAATACCGTCTTTATCTTCGTCTTTGTAATCGGAAGCTTTTGCGCCTTTTTTGTCTGCCTGCACGGACACGGCATACATCTCTCCTGTGACCAGCTTCGCGTTCTGATCCTGAAGCTTGATCTTTAAATCCTTGTCGATAGAGGTTCCCGCAAGAGACAGTTCCCGCGCCTCCTGAGGCACTTCCTCTTCCGGCTCTTCTTCCACCGGAGGTTCTTCCTCCACAGGCTGCGGCTCTTCTTCCTTTGCCACGGCTGACGCCCTAAGTACATGAACCGCGTCCATTTTCTCCGGAAGACCCTCATAGCCGTAAACAATATAACCGCCTGCGCCGATGCCAACCACAGCGACCGCCACCGCCAGAAATATTGCCAGTACCTTACGCTTCAATAAATTCTTCAATTTTATATCCCCTGTTCTTCTATGCTTGTCCCTGTTATCTTATCATAAAAAAGGACAGGCTTCAAGGAAAAATATTCCTTATTTTTCTCCATATCTCTTCCGAAACCGCCTCCAGTGACTGATTCCCGTCCACGATGAGAATTGTTTCTTCCTCGTCCGTTTTCCGAAATGCTTCAAAGTAATTCTCTCTCACTCTGACGAGCCTGGAACGCTTCTCAAATAATTCTTTATGCGCCCGGTTTCTGGCAATCCTCTCCAGCGCCACATCCGGATCTATATCAATAAAAACTGTGGCCGTAGGCTTAAGAAGCGCCCGGCTCTGGGCATTGATCTGCATCACATCCTCCATGGACATGTCCACACCCTGATAAGCATAGGAGGAAAAATAATATCGGTCCATAATAACCGCCGTGCCTTCCTCTATCTTTTTAAGAACTCCGTCCGTCTCATTTAACAGATGATCCAGCCTGTCCGCCGCAAACAGCGGAGCAATCACCCGATAGTCAGTCTTGATTCGACCGGTCAGAATCTGGCGGATCAGAGAGCCAATGGGGGAATCCGTGGGTTCCATAGTCGTGTAATAATGGATTCCGGCCTGTCTTAACCTGGCCGTCAGAAGTTCGATCTGCGTACTTTTGCCGCTGCCGTCGATTCCTTCAAATGCTATGAATTTGCCTTGTTTTGTGTGCATATTTTTTCCTTTTTTCAAACAAAAGGGTAAAGCCATAATGGCTTTACCCTTCCTCATTTGTTGATTAATAATATTAAAACTTAGTCTACTACTGTTACACTGTATGTAGCTTTCTTTCCAGCCGGTGTCTTAACCGTAATTTTAGCTACACCCTTCTTCAGAGGAATCACAGTTACTTCGCCAGTCTCTTCATTCAGAGTAGCTTTCACAATTCCGCTCTTATTTACAGTACATGTGGTAACATATTCATTACCTTTTTCCAATGCCTCAGCTTTACCAACAGTGCTGACAGCGCTGGACTTCTTGCCAGAAGTTACAGTTGTCTTAAGGACAGCATTGCCGCCGCTCAGACTTACCTGATTCTTCT
>CAJUMT010000058.1 GCA_910587495.1 uncultured Lachnospiraceae bacterium
TAATTGCTGAAGCCAAAACCTGTGACGGTTTCTTCAAATTCATTATAAGGTTCAACCGTATCCATCAATCCTCCTGTCTCCCGAACAATCGGCAAAGTACCATATCGAAGACTCATAAGCTGACTGAGTCCGCATGGTTCGAACAGAGACGGCATAAGGAATGCGTCGCAACCTGCATATATTTTATGTGAAAGTTCATTAGAATAACAAATGCAGGCGGCCACCTTTTTATTGTATTTCCAGGCAAAATGTCTGAACAAATTTTCATACCGATCCTCGCCGGTTCCCAGTACGACGATCTGTACCTCATCCTGACAAAGCTCATCCATGACACATTCAATCAGATCAAAGCCTTTTTGACCTGTCAGCCTGGATACGATGCCAATCAGCATCTTTTTCTTATCTATGTCAAGGCCCAGTTCCTCCTGAAGCCCTAATTTGTTTTTTACTTTATTTGTCTTAAAGTTTTCTACAGAATATTTTTTGTAGATCAGCGAATCAGTCTTGGGATCCCATTCTTTATAATCCAGACCGTTCACAATCCCATGCAGCGCATTAGAACGCGCGCGCATCAGTCCATCCAGATGCTCTCCGAAAAACGGCATCATAATCTCCTCTGCATAGGTATGGCTGACCGTGGTTACAACGTCAGCATAGACAATGCCTCCTTTTAAATAATTGGCATCCCCAAATGCTTCCAGCTTGTCCGAGGTAAAGTAAGACATTGCAAGCCCGGTGGCGTCCTGCACAGCCGGAATGTTCCACATACCCTGAAATTTCAGGTTATGTATGGTCATCATGGATTTCATTCCCGCATAAAACTCTCCTTCGCGGAAACTGTCCTTTAAATAGACCGGCACCAAACCAGTCTGCCAGTCATGACAATGAATAATATCCGGCTTGTAATCCACCACCGGCAGAATCGACAGTGCTGCCTTGGAAAAGAAAGCAAACTTTTCGATATCCTCATGTATATATCCATACGGTCTGTCCCCGGCAAAATAATATTCATTATCAATAAAATAATACTGAATCCCTTCATGCTTCATCTCCAGGATACCCACATACTGACTCCTCCATGCCATATCCATATAAAAACTTGCCACAAAGTTCATCTTCTCTTTCCATTCAAGCCCAATGCACATATAATTAGGAATCACTACACGAATCTCGTATGCTTCCTGGTTAAAGTACTTTGGTAATGACCCCACAACATCCGCAAGCCCGCCTGTTTTCACAAATGGAACGCATTCTGACGCAACAAATAAAACTTTTCTGCTCATACTTCTCCTCCAGCCTGTTCATTTAATCCATATAACTATTATACCGCAAATAACAAGCCTTTGAAAGAAATTTTTCAATTATTGTATTTTTTATAATCCAGGCGGATTTTATCAGCAATCAGCGCAATAAACTCTGAATTTGTGGGTTTGCCTTTCCCAACGCTAACCGTATATCCAAACAATTCATCAATAGTGTCCATTTTTCCTCTGCTCCATGCTACTTCTATGGCATGACGGATCGCTCGTTCTACCCTGCTTGGTGTTGTCTGGTGATTTTTCGCAATTGTGGGATAGAGGATTTTGGTAATTGAATTGAGCATATTCATATCTTCCACTGCCATCATAATCGCATCCCTTAAATACTGATACCCTTTGATATGAGCCGGAACGCCTATTTCATGAATCATATTCGTCACATCTGTCTCCAGGTTGCGCTCCATATAATCCATCCTTGTCTCATAGGGCGCAATTTTTTTAATCTCCGCTTTCTTCTTTTGTCTGTCTTCTTTCAGACTTTGCATGCGATTCAAGAGCATCTCATGGTCAAAAGGCTTCATAATGTAATAATTTGCGCCTAATGTAAATGCATAGTCTGTAATTCTCTCCTGGCCAATCGCCGAAATTACTACAAAGCAAGGCTTCTTTTGAATATGGGTGTCCTGATTGATCTTTTCCATAACTGTCAAACCATCCAGTTTTGGCATAATAATATCAAGAAGGACAATGTCAGGCTCTTTATCCCGAATGATCTGACACACTTCTTCACCGTTCCTGGCTACTCCTATGATCTGAAAATCCTCATCCTGACGTACAACCTCATCCAAAATTCCAACCATCCGCTCATTATCGTCCGCAATGGCGACGCTCCATTTGCTCATTCATAATCCTCCTCATTACCCATTATTCTATGTCTCCTTTCTACAACTTCATACAAAAGGTTTCAGCGTTCACAGTAAAAATTATAGGAAAATTGGAAGATTCTTACAAGCATATGCTGTCGGGTATTTTCGAGCATATTCGACATATGCGCCCGTCACACCTAAAAAAGGCCCTGCCTTCTGGCAGAGCCTTTAAAAGCCTACAACTCATCATCAAGAGAAAATTCATCTTTTCTCCTTCTGAAAAATCTCTTTCTTCGTTCTCTTCTCTCCTTTTTACTTCTTCCATATACCAGCAGATAAAAGACAGGCATCAGAATCAGAATCAATAAAGTGGAAGCCACCAGACCGCCAATGATAATGATGGCCATACCAGACATCATCTCCGTGCCGCTTCCTAAGCCCAAAGCCATGGGGATCATGGAGATTACGGTTGTCAGCGTGGTCATCAGAATCGGCCGAAGCCTTGTCTGCCCGCTTTTTACCAACGCATCCTCCACCGGCATGCGCATTCTCAGTTCGTTTACCCCGTCCACATAGAGAATACCGTTATTTACCACAATACCCACCAGCATCAAAATGCCCATCAGAGACGTCATACTGATATCCTCGCCTGTGATAAACAAAAGGCCGAAAGATCCGATCAGAGAAAACGGAATGCTGAGCATGACCATCAGAGAATACTTCGGAGATTCAAACTGCATAGCCATTACAAGAAATACCAGGAACATAGCCGCCGCAATCGCCAGGCCCAGGGAAGAGAAAGTTTTTCCTATCATTTCATCCATGGAATTCTGTGCAATCTGTACCGTATTGGCAAACTGCATCCCCTCCGCCATATCATCCATGGCATCCTGAATCCTGGACGCATCATCCGATAAGCAGGAAGCATTAATGGTCAAGGTATATTTTTCGTCGGTCTTCATGATCGTCTGCTGCGAGTCCGTATAAACAAGAGAAGCCATTTCAGACAGAGGCGTACCCGATATGGATGCATCCAAAAGACGGCTGGCATCGTCATAAGTACCTTCCGGATACTCCAAAAATACGCTGTATTCCTCTCCGTTTGACGTGACTTTCATAGCTTCCGTACCGCTAACCATGCTGTACAAAGCGCCTGCTACCTGCACCGGAGTCATGCCATGGCTCATGGCGTCCAACGGGTCTACCATAACTCGGATCTGCGTGGATGTTTCTCCTGCGGTATTGGAAACATTCAATACGCCGGGTATAGTCCATACTTCTTCCTGAAGCATAGCCGTGGCTTCTTTGATATCATCCAGGTTCGTGGCTTCCAATGTAACTGATGCGCTGGCTCCTGTGGACATCATGGCAGACATCTGACTGCTGACTTCAATCGTAAGCTGGGCATCCACAATATCGCTGGTCTGGGCGATCCATTGATCCGCCACCTCCTGGCTGGACATTTTCCTATCGTCTTTTAGATTCACCGAGATAGAAGCAGAACCCTTCTGAATTGTCAATGTATAATTCTCTACATCTTCATGCGCAGCTACCATGTTTTCTAATCGCTGCATTCTTTCATCCACTTCCGATACTTTCGTGCCGGAACGAAAAGTAGCGCTTATGCTGACCATGCCCTCGTCTATGGAAGGCATTAATACTGTATCCATCAAGCTTGCCAGCCCGAAGGAAGCAACTAAAAGCAGTACTGCGGACAGGACACAGAGTTTTTTGTGGCGTAAAAGCTTCCGCTCCACGTTGTCATAACCATCCCTGACGCGATCCAAAAATCCGTTGATCTTAAGCTCTTTTTTCTCTTTCGGTTTAAACAGCATAAAGAATAACGGCACCAGCGTCATGGCGGAAATCAGAGAAGCAAGCATGGCAAAGATGATCGTATAGCCCAACTGGCCGAAGATCTGGCCTGTCAATCCTTCCTGCAGACAGAGCGGAAGATATACGACTACTGTAGTAATCGTAGACGCGATGATGGAACCGACCACCCCCCGCGCCCCCTGCAGCGCTGCCTCTTTAAAATCCGGCATACGGTCCTTAGACCTGAAACAGCTCTCCAATACAACGATGGAACTGTCCACCATCATACCGATCGCAATGACCAGCGCGCCCAGCGTGATAACATTCAGGGAAAAACCCGCCACTGCCATGACAATCACTGTTGCCAAAAGCGAAATCGGCATGGCGCTTCCCACGATCAGGCTAGCTTTCCAGTCTCCGAAGAAGATAAACAAAATAACCATGGATAAAACTACGCCCATCAGAAGCGTACTGGCAACGGAGCCTACAGATTCCAGTATACTCTCCGACATATCCATAGATACATCCATCATTAAATTTTCATTTTCTTTCTGCATCCGGTCCATGACCTTTTTTACGTCATTTACCATGCCAAGCGTACTGGCTGTCTGATTCTTTGTCACAGATACGCTGATCGTATCTTCCCCATTGAACCGGCTGATGCTTTCCGCCTCTTTTTGTGCCCAGTCCACCTCTGCCACATCAGAAAGCTGCACGATACTTCCCACAGAAGTAAATAACGGAATTTTACGCAGTTCTTGTACCGTCTGGTTTTCAGCCTTGCTGATGGCGCTGATGGACTGGCTTCCCTGTTCCAGAGATCCTAAAGGAATCGTAAAATCGGTAGTAGAGATAAACTGCGCCACCTGGCTCATGCTAAGACCATACTGGCCAAGGGCTTCTTCATCCAGAAGAACACGGATATAATTCTCCCGTCCTCCGCTCACTGTCACATCCGCAACGCTGCTGACCGCTCTTAATTCCGGAACGATCGTATCATTTACAAGCGAATAGGCGTCGCTCCCGTCGGTCGTACTGACGGAATACATAATGGACGGCATGGCATTGATATCCATCTGAATCACTGTCGGTTCCTGACAGTCTTCCGGCAAAGATGTCGCCGTAAGATCCAGGGCAGCCCGAAGATCCAGGTACGCATCATTGGTATCCACGCTGTAATCATACTGCAGAAGCACCATGGAAACATTTTCCTGGGAATAGGACATGACAGAATCCACGCCGCTTAAGCTGGCAACATCACCCTCAATCTCACTGCTTACCAACGCTTCTACCGACTCCGGGTCCGCGCCGGGATAGACAGTCATCACCATCATAATCGGCATATCCATATCCGGCATCAATTCCAGACGAAGCGTAGTCAGGGAAGAAAAACCGAATACGACCAGTGCCAGAATAACCAGCAGTGTGGAAACCGGTCTTCGTAACGATAACCTCGTTAAGCTCATACCTTATTCCTCCTCTTCCACATCAGGTTCGTCAGTTGTTTTATCGGAGATCAGCTCTACTTCCACACCGTTTCTTAATTTGGAAGACCAGTTTTTTACTACCTGGCTATCTGCTGTAAGACCCTCTTCTATAACCGCCTCCGTATCGCTCATAAGTCCTACGGTCACGTCCGTTTTTACTATCCGCCCGTTTTCCACACAGTACACATAGGCGTCTCCTGCAGAAAAATAAATGGAATCGTAGGGAATAATCAGTTTATTTTCTTCTCTTTCAGTCGTAGCATATACTTTAACATTCACCCCGTTGGGAAGGTCGTCTGCCGCGCCTGATACGGAAGCTTTCACCTGGAACAATTTTGTCTGCTGGTTTGCCATTGTCCCAATCTCTGTAATAACGCCTTCATGCTCTGCACCGTTTCTCTCTACTGTTACATGATCGCCTGCTTTCAGCGCATTCTTTGCCTGCTCAGCCACACTGAAAGTAACCGTCATAGATTCCTTGTTGGAAATAATGCAGGCAGGATTGCCCTGCGCCGCCATTCCGTTTTTCTCCACACTGAACGACTCGATCACGCCGCCGATGGGCGCGGTCACCGTGCAGTGATCCAGCTGCATCTTCGCCGAATCAATCCCCACCGCCGCCTGCTGCAGCTGCGCCGCGCTGGCCGCATCAGTCTCCGGATAAATCTCCTGCTGCGTGATAGAATACGCACCCTCGGCTGTTGCGATATTATCGCGAAGCGTATCCTGGCTGCTTTCAATCTGGTCGATACCGGATTTTACCTGGGTCTTGCTGGACTGAATAGAACTTAATTGACTTTGTGCAGTATTAAGCCCGGTTTTCGCAAGTGCAAGCTGAGATTCCAGCATAGCAACTGCCTGCTGTGCCTGTTGATAATTACTCACTACATCTTGGTCATAGGTTGCCGGGTTTGGATTATTTTCCACCATTTTATCATATGCATCTTTGGCAGCTTTTAGCTCTTCTTCCTTAACACCTAACTGCTTTGTTATCGCATCTACCTGCTTCTGCGCCTTATCCCGCGCCTTTGTAAGCTGCCCCTGGGCGTCTCTCAACTCATCCAGCGTATCTTCCATATCGTCCTTATTCTCATATGTATCATTCAAACTGTCTTTCAGCTGCTGAATCTGCTGCTCCGTCTGATAGTTCTGCAGATCCCTCGCGCCGCCGGACTGCGCCGTCACGCCCGCCTGGGCAGCATTGTAAGCGGCCTGGGCGTTCTTCATCTGAAGCTGATATGCTTCATCGTCGATTTTAAACAAAACATCCCCTTCCACCACCACATCGCCGACCTCAAAAAATGTCTCTGTCACAGTCCCCGACACCATCGGAACCACATACACCTGATCCTGCGGACTGACCATTCCTATATAAGCCGTATCTGTCGATAAATTTCCCATAGAAGGCTTCTGTACTTCCACAGCCACCTTCTCTTCGACCGTCTCTGTCTCATCCTTCTTTCCGCACGCCGAAGCCGTCACACCTAAAGTCACAACAAGCCCCAAAGCCACGAATCTTTTCTTATCCATAAGCATCCTCCTGATCCTAATTTCATTATTAACCATAGTTATACTGCCGATTATATTCTTATATCTGCCGCTCACTGCCGAGCTTTGTTCAGATTATTCTATCAATTTAAACAGAATATAAATTTTCTTTTGAATCCCAAATTTTTCACAAAATCCTAACATCTCTGTACTTCACACTCTGTTTACATTCATACTATATGATATTCCAAAAATAAACTTAAATACACATTTACAAGGAGACAACCTGCCATGTTCCATATACTAGTAGTAGAAGATGACAAAACCCTGAATAAATTAATCTGCCGGGTCTTAAACAAAAACGGCTACGAAACCGCCTCCGCCGCAGACGGAGAAGAAGCGCTCGCCCTGTTAGAGCAGACTTATATAGACCTGATCATCACCGACCTGATGATGCCGAAGATGGACGGCTACGACCTGACCAAAGAGCTGAGAGAAAGCGGCTACCAGCTCCCTATCCTGGTCGTCACCGCCAAAGACACATTTCCCGATAAACTCAAAGGCTTTAAACTGGGCATCGACGACTATATGGTCAAGCCAATTGATGTAAACGAACTTCTGCTCAGAGTAGAAGCCCTCCTTCGACGGGCTAAGATCATATTTGAAAAAAAACTGGAATTTGACAGCGTCTGTCTGGATTATATTAACCTGACCGTGACCATAGACCAGAAATCCCAGGTTCTCCCCCAGAAAGAATTCCAGCTTCTCTACAAGCTTTTGTCCTTCCCCAACCATACCTTCACGCGCCAGCAGATCATGGACGAACTGTGGGGCTATGATTCGGAGACCGATATCCGCACGGTAGACGTACACATTAACCGGCTCAGAGACCGCTTTCGGGACGTGCCTTACTTTCAGATTCAGACAGTCAGAGGGCTGGGGTATAAGGGGATGATCACGCGATGAAACGTCATTTTTACTCCATATGGTTTAAAATTGTCCTGGCTTTTTTCTGGATTATGGTCACGACCTACGTCTCCATCGGCTTTACTGTCCATCTGGTTAACCGCCTTAACCTGTGGCGCTTTTTATCCTTCCCCTTAACCAGCATGCATTTTATCATGCTGCTGGCGCTGCTCAGCATTATTTTCGGCACGCTGATCAGCATGTTTGCCCTGCACCATGTACTCAATCCGATTATGGAGCTGTCCAAGGCCATGCAGAAAGTAGCCAAAGGGGACTATACGGTCAGGCTTACGACCCCTGTACCGAATCTGAAAGACGAAATGTATGACCTAAGCTCTAATTTTAATCAGATGGTTCAGGAATTAGCCAGTACGGAGACGCTTCATACAGATTTTATTACCAACGTCTCCCACGAGTTTAAGACCCCCCTTGCCGCCATCAGCGGCTATGCGACGCTTCTTCAGGACGACACGCTTTCTTTGGAAGAACGAAACGAATATATCAGAATCATTATTAAAAGCACGAAAGAACTGACCCATATGACCGGCAACATCCTGAATCTCTCGCGGCTGGAAAATCAAACTATTATCTGTGAGAAAAAATCCTTCCGGGTGGACGAGCAGCTCCGTCAGATTATCCTGCGCATGGAACCTGTCTGGTCTGCCAAGAATCTAAGTATCAATCCGGAACTGGATATCATCACTTGGTATGGGAACCAGGAATTGGCCGCCCATATCTGGAACAATCTGCTGGACAACGCCGTCAAATTCACACCCCAGGGCGGTGAGATCAACATCACGGCTCACACGGACGAGAAATGGATGACAGTCACATTTCAGGATACGGGTATCGGCATGACGCCGGAAGTCCAGTCGCATATATTTGAAAAATTTTATCAGGGGGATATCTCGCGTGAAAAAAAGGGCAACGGCCTGGGACTTGCTTTAGTCCAAAAGATCGTCGCCCTGCATGGAGGATTTATTCAGTTAGAAAGTTACCCGGAACTGGGGAGTTCATTTAAAGTTTTGCTACCTCTAAAATCTTACGACTGACTTTTTTTGCTTTTAATACCTTAAATATTCTCGCGCTAAAAGGCGGCAAATCCACCAACAGGGTGTGCGGCCTTTTTTTGCACGGCTCGTCCACAATGCGCCAGGTCATATCCGTCGTCTTCGTATTGCCGCCATAACATTCCCAATCCGTGTGAAGCAGCTCTTTTAACTCATACAGCATGGGAATCCCCACCTGAAAATCCTTCCAAAACTGATCGGACAGATTCATCACAACGACAATCGTCTCTTTAGAAGCCCTGCGCTCATAAGCATATGTGACATAATCTGACGCTTCCACTTCCAGCCACTCGAAACAGTTTTGATTATATTCTCCGTCATACAATGCCGGTTCTGACATGTACAGATTAGAAAGCTTTGCGTAAAAACGATGAAACGCGTCATGAATCGGATATTCTAACAGATTCCAGTCCTGTTCTCTGTTCTCGTCCCACTCCCTGAACTGCCCGAATTCATTTCCCATAAAGTTCAGTTTCTTTCCCGGATGGGTGTATACATAAGTGTAAAAAGCTTTCGCCTGAGGAAATTTAAACTCATAATCTCCCCACATTTTCTGTAAGATCGTCGCTTTTCCATGCACCACTTCGTCATGGGAAAACGGCAGTAAAAACAGATCGCTGTAAAAATACATCATGGAAAAACTTAGTTTATGATAGTCATAAGGGCGATACACCGGCGCAGTCTGGAAGAACCGCAAAGTATCATTCATAAATCCCATATCCCATTTGTAGTCAAAACCAAGTCCGTCATATTCCGTAGGCGCGGTCACTTTAGGAAAATCTGTAGAATCTTCCGCAATCAGCATAGCCGACGGATGGCGCTTGTGAATCCCTGCGTTCATATTTCTTAAAAATTCCACCGCACGCTCATTCACGCCTCTGTTCGGATCTCCGTTCCAGTAGATCGCCCGGCTTATGGCATCCATACGGATACCGTCAAAATGAAACTCCGTAAGCCAGTAATCCGCCGCCGACTGTAAAAAGCTTCTTACTTCTCCGCGGCTATGCATAAAGTTCATCGTACCCCACTCACTGTATGCCGTATCCGGATGCGGAAATTCATACAAAGGCGTTCCGTCGAATTGCAGAAGGCCGTAGTCGTCGGTGGCAAAATGTACCGGTACAAAATCCATAATCACGCCAATGCCGTTTTGATGGCAGGCATCCACCAGCTTCTTAAGCTGTATAGGGCTTCCATATCTGGAAGTCGGCGCAAAAAATCCCGTATTCTGATAACCCCAGGAACAATCCGCCGGATGCTCGGACAGTGGAAGAAACTCTATATAATTGTAACCCATTTCCTTCAGATAGGGAATCAACACCTGCGCCAGTTCCTCATAATCATACCAGGAGCCGTCTTCTTTTTTCTTCCAGGAACCTGCATGGATCTCGTAAATGTTCATGGGGCGGTTATAATTCTTATCCCGGCCTGTCATCCATTTCAGATCGTCAAAGTGATAAGTACGATCCACGACTCTCGAAGCAAACCCGGGGCGAAGTTCCATCAGCATCCCATACGGATCACAGTGCATAACGCTCCTGTTTTGGGCATCCGTAATACGGTATTTATAATACATGCCTGCCTGGACATTTGAAACGATATGTTCAAAAACCCCTGGATGTTCTCCGGCTTTCAGTTCTAAAAATTCCCATCCGCTGAAATCTCCCTGCAGCTCCACTTTCTTTGCGCCTGGTGCATAAATACGGAAAGCCGCCTTCCCCTTTTCCAGATGCGCTCCAAAATACTCATAAGCATCAAATACATCCCCTGTTAAAAATTTTTGAAAATCCATACAAACCCTCCCTTGTAGTTATATCCTTTGTATATTTCTATGGTAACGGATAAGCTGTAAATATGCAAGAAAAAAGTGAATTTCAGTCATTTTTTTGAACATAAAATCCCGGCACTCGCTTATATACTTCCCGTGTCACGATCCCAATCAACAATCCAGTAATAAGGCCCGACAACAAAAGAACCGGCCCATAGTAAACAAGGTTCAAAGACTCCAACACCAGCATGGCCACCAGAAGCTGCCCCACATTATGGGCAACACCTCCTGTCAGGCTGACTCCGATCACACTGAAAGCACCGCTTTTTTTTACCAGGTACATGCATAAAAAACTAAGAAGCGCGCCTGCCAGACTGTACAGAATCATAGACAGGTTGCCGAACATAAATCCAGACAAAAGAATCCGCATCCCATTGACAGCGAAAGCCTCCGTCGGTCTTAATCCATACAGCGCCCATACGATGACCAGATTGGCAAGCCCCAGTTTAACCCCCGGTATCCCGATGGGAACCGGTATGAGCAGTTCCACATAGCTGGCAATCAGCGCTAAAGAAGTCAAAAGACCAAGACGCGCAATTTCTTCTGTTTTCTTTTTGTCCATCTGTCCGCTCCGTTTCTTAATACCGGTTCATCTTGTTTTTATTCATTACATATCCCAGAACCGCGCCTGTAAATCCGCCCAGTATATGCGTCAGATTCGCCACATTGTTAGGTACAAACAGGCCTTCGTAAACCTGCCCGCCCAGATAGACAGCTGCCACCAGTATAAAGGTAAGAGGAATCGCTCCTTCTTTGATGCTGGTAAAGGATGACAAAAGGATCAGTGCGAAAACCACTCCGCTGGCGCCTAAAAGCTGAATCCTGGGAAAAAATGCGAAATTGATAACACCGGTTACCAAGGCAACCGCCAGGATCACAAATAACATATTCAATGAACCGTACTTTTCTTCCAAAAGCGGTCCAACGATCAAAATAAGCATAATATTTCCTATAAAATGCTCCCATCCGGCGTGCCCCAGCACATGGCCAGCAAATCTGACATAAGTCAGAGGACTTCCAAGAGAAGACCTGTACACACTAAAGAACAGGTCCGTCGTTTTTCCGTCAGTAGCCTGACCCAGTAAAAGCGCCGCGAAACAAAGAATAGTAAACACAAGAATTACCGGTGAATTAAATGAAATTTTCAGATGTGAAGATCCGTTTTTCATACCTATACCCTACTTTTATTTTTGTGCCTATTGTACCAGATTTTTACAGTTTGCGCAAGAAACCCGCGGTCAGATCTTACGGGTATAATTCTTTAACCACGCTCTTTCCTTCTCATTCAGATGCGGTTGTAGCGTATCATATACTTTTTGGTGATATTCGTTCAGATACTCTCTTTCCTCCCGGGTCATATCCTGGGGCAAAACAGCGTCCAGATCAAAAGGCACAAGCGTCAATACCTCAAATCTAAGGAACTGCCCGTATTCGTTATCCTCATGCATTATGCAGAGCAGTTCATTTTCCAGACGGATGCCGTATTGATCTTTTATATAGATTCCCGGCTCATCCGTCGTCACCATCCCCGGCTCCAACACAGCCGGCGCCTCGCCGTCCTTGTATTTCCATCGGAACGCGTTCGGCCCTTCATGTACATTTAAAAGGTGTCCTACCCCATGCCCTGTTCCATGTTTGTAATCCATGCCCAGACGCCAAAGCGGTTCCCTGCATAAAATATCCAGGTTATGTCCGGTACATCCATAAAGAAAGCACGCGGACGAAAGCTTTAAGTTTCCTCTGCACACCGCTGTAAACATACGCTTTTGTTCTTCTGTCAACGTCCCTGCGGCGAATGTACGGGTGGTATCTGTAGTTCCTTCCATATAATGACCGCCGGCATCCACCAGGAGAAACCCTTCCGGCAGAATCCGCGCATTGCTTTCTTCTGTGGCAGAATAATGGACGATCGCCCCATGGGAACCGTAGGCGCAGATCGGCGCAAAACTTTGTTCCAGATAATTGCCCTGTTCTTTCCTTAAATGATCCAGGTATTCTGCGGCAGACACCTCCGTAATCTCCTCTTTATGAACATTCGTTTTAAGCCAGTACATAAAACGGGTAAACGCAATACTCTCTTTTAAATGGGCCGCTTTCAGGTTCCGAATCTCCGTGGAGTTTTTGACTGCTTTCATAAGTTCTGACGGATTTCTTTGATCAAGAATCTCTGTTTTTTCCGGTATGGCAAAAAGCAGCCTGTAATTGACGCTTTTTTTATCCAGTAATACTTTCTGCCCGTCTTTCAAACACATAAGATCCGTATAAATCTCATCATATCCTTTTACTTCGATTCCGTTTTTCTGAAGATAACTTTGCACCTCGTCCGACAGTGCCGAACTGTCCGCATACCAAATACAGGTATCTTTTGTTATGGACAAAAAAGAAAGGATGACTGGTACATGAGGAATATCCCGCCCTCTTATATTCAAAATCCAGGCAATATCGCATAATGACGCCAACACATGGATATCTGCTCCTTTTTCCTCCATCTGCTTCCTGATTCTGCCAAGTTTATTTATAACGCTTTCTCCAGTCCACTTCTTATCCAGGATAAACGCCTGCGTTCTGGGAAGCTGCGGTCTGTCATCCCAAATCGCGCCTACCAAATCCTCGGTTACCAGAAGTCCCGCTCCTTTTTCGTCTGCCGCTGCTTTTAGCTTTTCCGCTCTTGACGCACTCATGGTCTTTCCGTCAAAGCCCAGTTTCCCGTCTGCATCCAGATGCTCTTTTACATAAGTTTCCACATCGGGAACCCCTGGTTCTTCCATCTTAAAAAGGCGGACAGAAGTCTCTGTAAGTTCCATCTGCGCCTGAACAAAATATCTGCCGTCCGTCCACAGACCTGCCTCCTTTTCTGTAACAACCGCCGTCCCCGCAGACCCGCTAAACCCGGTCATATACGCCCTTGACCGAAAATGCGCGCAGACATATTCCGATTCATGGCAGTCTGAAGACGGTATCACATAAACAGTCACACCTGTTTTCTTCATTTCTTCCCGAAGTCTGCGCAGCCTTTCTTTTATCATAGTTTTTCCTATCCCTTCATAATATATTGTCTTTATTTTTCCCAGGAAGCCTTTAAAAATGCCATATACCCTTTATAGGCTTCATAAATATCCGCTTTGCTGGACACTTCCCACGGACAATGCATATTAAGAAGCGCCACGCCGCTGTCAATCACATCCATTCCATAGTTGGCCGCGATATAGGCAATGGTTCCTCCGCCTCCCTGGTCCACTTTTCCAAGCTCCGCCGTCTGCCAGAAAACCCCCGCTTCATCCATGATCCGGCGTAGACTGCCGATATATTCGGCGTTGGCGTCATTGGAACCGGATTTTCCACGGGAACCTGTATATTTATTAAATACCATCCCATGCCCTAAGTAAGCGCTGTTCTTTTTTTCAAATGCGCCGGCGTAACCAGGATCAAAAGCCGCGCTTACATCAGAAGAAAGCATATGACAGCTCTGCAGGCACCTGCGAAGCGAAAGCTCCGAATAATTTCCCGTAAGCGCCATCACTTCCGCTGTCACATTTTCAAAATATTTAGAATGCATGCCTGTCGCTCCCATACTTCCGATCTCTTCCTTGTCTGTCAAAAGACATACGGAAGTATATGCAGGCGTCTCCGTCTCCAGCATAGCCCTAAGAGAAGTAAAAGCACAGATCCTGTCATCCTGCCCGTATCCCATAACCATGCTCCTGTCCAAGCCAAAATCTCTGGCCGCTCCCGCCGGAACCGCCTCCAACTCCGCCGACAAAAAATCTTCCTCCTCTATCCCGTAACTCTCTTCCAAAAGTCTTAGTATTCCTTTTTTAATTTTTTCTTTTTCTTCCTTCCCCGGTTCCTCCGCATCCTTAAGCGGGCGGCTTCCCACGATAATATTCAGGTTCTCCCCTTCTACTACAACGGCAGCCTTCTTCTGCATCTGCTCTCCTGAAAGATGAATCAAAAGATCCGAAATCCCCAGTACCGGCTCGCTGTCCTTCTCCCCCACCGAGATCTCCACCACGCTTCCATCCTTTTTCGCAACCACTCCATGCAGCGCTAACGGAATCGCCGCCCACTGATATTTCTTAATTCCTCCATAATAATGCGTTTCCAAAAGCGCTGTCTCTCCGTCCTCATAAAGCGGATTCTGCTTAATATCCAGCCTGGGTGAATCAATATGCGCCCCCAGAATATTCATTCCCCGCTCCATCGGTTCCTCCCCGATCTGAAACAGACACACCAGTTTCCCCCTATGTACCCCATATACCTTATCTCCCGCTTTCAGCGCTTTTCCTTCTCTGACTGCCTCTTTAAGCCTCTTATATCCCGCCTTTTCAGCCATTCGAACCGCCAGTCTTACGCACTCCCGCTCCGTCTTTCCCTCCGAGATAAATTCTTTGTACCTCTCGGCCAGATTCAAAACCTTAACAATCTCTTCTTCTCCATACTGCTCCCATGCATTTTTTCTCTCCATAAAATAATTCTCCTTTCCTTGTTGTCACTCCGTTTCAAATTTCCCCTTGTATCTCCATCCAATCTGTGATACAATTCTTGAAAATGACCAATGTTCATATTTGAAAAATATCAAAAAAGGATGTGACACTTTATTATGATGGTTCATTTCGGAAAATTCATTGCAAAACACAGATTACTTATTTTCCTTGTATCCCTCCTTCTTTTAATCCCCTCCGGGATGGGATACATAGCCACTAAGATCAACTATGACGTTTTAAGTTACCTTCCGGATTCTCTGGAAACCGTAGCCGGTCAGGATATCCTGGTGGATGAATTCGGCATGGGCGCTTTCTCCATGGTCATCGTAGAAGGCATGGAGCACCAGGATGTTGTCCGCCTGGAAGAAAAAATCGAAAATATGGAACACGTCAAAAATGTACTCTGGTACGATGACGTCCTGGATATCTCCGTACCTGAAATGATGCTCCCTTCCGATTTAAAAGACGCCTTATTCACAGAAGACTCCACCATGATGATCGCCCTGTTCGACCATACCACTTCCGCGGATGAGACCATGGACGCCATCAGCACCATGCGCGCAGAAGTAGGCAAAGAATGTTTTATAAGCGGTATGTCCGGCATCGTCACCGATATTAAAAATTTAGCACTAAAAGAGATGCCTGTCTACGTTTTAATCGCATCTTTATTATCTATGGTAGTTCTTCTTTTAACACTGGAATCCGCTTTCGTCCCGATCCTTTTCCTTACAAGTATCGGGATGGCCGTCGTCTTTAACCTGGGCAGCAATATTTTCCTGGGACAGATCTCTTATATCACCCAGGCGCTGGCCGCGGTCCTGCAGCTTGGCGTTACCATGGACTATTCCATCTTCCTTTTAAGCTGCTATGAAGAACTAAAGCCTTCCTATGAACACCGGGAAGACGCCATGGCAGAAGCCATATCTCGTACGTTTGCCTCCGTGGCCGGAGGTTCCACCACGACAATCGCCGGCTTCGCCGCCCTTTTGTTCATGACATTTATGTTAGGCCGCGACTTAGGCATTGTCATGATTAAAGGCGTATTCATGGGTGTATTCTGCTGCATCACCGTGCTTCCGGCCATGATCATGCTGGCGGAAAAAGCGATCCGGAAGACTACGCACAAACCTGTTATCCCCGCGCTTACGGGGCTGTCGGATTTCCTGACCAAATTCAACAAAGTATGGCTGGTACTTTTTCTGATCCTGTTTTTACCCGCCAAATACGGAAACGACCATGTAGAACTTTACTATAACCTGGACAGCGGGCTTCCGGCTGATCTGGAAAGCTCTATTGCAAATACAAAGCTTTCTGAAGAATACGACATGAGTTCCGTCTATATGCTGATGTTCGACAGCGAAATGGATAAAACAGACAAAAGCGATATGGTCAGCCAAATCAAAGAAATAGACGGCGTGAAATGGGCTTTAAGTTTAAGTTCTATCCTGGGCAGCTCATTCCCCGAAAGTTTCGTCCCCGCTGACCTGAGGGAAATTTTCCAAAGCGGAGGTTTAGAACTTGCTTTCGTCTGCTCCGACTATCCCACTGCCACTGCAGACGCCAACGCCCAGATCGGCGCGGTCAATGATATTATGAAATCCTATGATCCAGGCGCCATGATCATCGGTGAAGCGCCTCTGATGAAAGACCTGCAGGATGTGACAGATGTGGATTTGCAGACCGTCAACAGTATATCCATGGCTGCCATTTTCATCATTATTATGATCGTATTTAAATCAATCTCTCTGCCGTTCATACTGGTTATTGTGATTGAATTTGCCATTTTTGTCAATATGGCGATTCCTTATTATTCTGGAACACCCCTTCCTTTTGTGGCAAGCATCGTAATCGGAACGATTCAGCTGGGCGCTACCATCGACTATGCGATCCTGATGACCAACCGATATGTATCCGAACGGTCCGCCGGTATGGCAAAAAAAGAAGCGATAAAAATCGCCCACCGCACTTCTACCAAACCAATTATCACAAGCGGTATGAGTTTTTTTGCCGCCACCTTCGGCGTGGGACTTTACTCCAGCATTGATATGAT
>CAJUMT010000059.1 GCA_910587495.1 uncultured Lachnospiraceae bacterium
CTCCTCCTGGAGTCCCAAAGGAAGGACATCCAGGATCACATCCGTATATTCATAGATTTCATTTTCAGGAAGCCGATAAACTGTTACATACTCGTCATGATTTACCAGAATAAACTCATAACCGTCTGTATCCGCCATTTGTTTTTCTTCCTCTTTTTCAGTATCAGGTGCCAAAGGCTCCTGTTCCTTTGTCTCAGATGAGGAAGACACCTGATCCGGCGCCGTTTTGGCGGGAATCATCTCCACCAGCTCGGTTCCTCTTTGTTCTCCCGGCGGAACAGACGTATCTTTTCCAAAATACCAAAAAGAAAACACGACAGTCAGAATTAAAAGGGCAAAAGCGCTCAGGCAAATTCCCCATACCTTTTTAGACATAATAAAACCTCCTTTTTCCATAGTATGAACTGGAAAAAAGAGGTCTATTCTACATAAGATGCAATTTTTTAGCGATTTTTACCACAAGATACCCTTTGGGAAAGCCCAAAATTTCTTCTTCTTTCAGTCCTTTCAGTAAAAGAAGCGAAATTCCGTACACAACGACTGCCGCTGCGCAGGCGAACAAAGTAGCCGCAGTATTGCTTTTTACCACCGCCATCAGCCCTTTGTATATGCCAAAAGCAGCTGCTCCCATGATCGCTGAAGCAGCCAGCGGCACAAGAAATGTCCGTACAATCTCCTGCCGGTATCTCATATATTTGGCTATGGAGCGGGAATTCAAAACGCACATCAAAAACGCGAAAAAGATATTCGCCCATACTACCGCATAAATATTTAAGTTTGCCCCCAGGATCAGAAGCACCAAAAGCGCCACATGCAGAACAAGCGAAATGGCCGCATGAATAACCGGAAGCCGCATTTTATCCATCCCCTGCAAAATACCGTTGGTCAGTGTGGACATACCGTAAAAGACCACCGACGCGCTGCCCATCTGAAGCAGACTGGCAGAAAGCCGTATATGATCTTTTGCGCCGAACAAAAGTGTAAGAACCGGTTCTGCCAGTACGGAAAGCCCAACTGCACATGGAATGCAGATCACCATCACAAAGCGAATGGAATTTTCCGTCTTTCTTCTCATCTCCCTGCGGTCTTTATTCACCCTGGCTCTTGTAAGAGCGGGAATTGTAGAAGACGCCATAGCGGAAGCCACCGCGATCGGCACATTCGTTAAGAGTTTATATTCTCCGCTGAAAATACCCCACAGCTCATCGATTTTCATGCTCTGGTACTGCTTGGATACCATCAGATGTTTAAAAATACCTTGGTCAATAATGCCGCTTATATTATAAACCGCCGTGCTTAAGATTACCGGAAAGATCGTGGCAAACAGAAGAAAATAGATCTCCCGGGTAGACTCCACACTGTCACTTTTATCCATTTGGCGTCTTTTTCTCATCACTCTGCTGTAAGCAAATATGATAAAAAGCAAAAAGATAAACCCTATAAAGGCTCCTACCCCTGTACCTAATGTACTCCCCGCGGCGCCGTAGGCATAGGCAGCCGTCTGGGTGGATAAAAGAGCGTCTAACTTCGTGCCGTATCTAAACAGCGCCCACGCCGCGCCGATACTGACGGCAGCGTTTGCCACCTGCTCCACAATCTGTGAAACCGCTGTGGGCACCATAGAGCCAAGACCCTGAAAGTATCCTCTCACACACCCCATAAGCGCCACTACCAAAATCGTAGGCGCAAGTACCTGAAGAGCCAGTTTGCTCTGCGGCGTATTTACCACCACTTCACTAAAAAATCCCGCCCCGAAAAAAACCAGAAGCGAAGCAATTCCTCCTGATAACAAGGCGAAAATTAATGTACATTTAAATATTTTATAGGCGGCTTTTACCCTGCCTCTCGCCATCCTGGCAGACACAAGCTTTGATACGGCCAGCGGCAGGCTGAAAGAGGATATAAGCAGCATCATGGAATATACTTCATAAGCAGCCGAGTAGTAACTGTTGCCCACCGGCCCGAGAATCCGTGTGACAGGCACCCTGTACACCAGTCCAATGATACGGACAATGATAGAAGCTGCCGCCAGAATGCTTCCCTGCACAATGTAGTTGGATTTTTGCTTACTGTTTTTTTTCGCCATAGATACTGAATCCTCTTTATGTACTTCCTGCCCTGTTGCTTTAAAGTCTTAAAATGTCACCGGATTTTCATCCACCGTAACACTGTCCGCGTACTCTTCCCAAATATTGCAGACCCAGGTCTTTCCCTGGTTAAAAACGATTTCGTTGCCCGCTTCATCATAATATTTAGCCGGACTGTCGTCCCCGTCCCAGCGCTCCCAGTGTCCCTTGATCATCTTGCCGTTGGTAAATACAATACAGTCCCCTTCCCCATGTACGCCAAAAGCCAGATAATCATGACTGTCGCGGACTTCTCCGTGGCAGTACTGGAATACCACATTGCTTACCGCCAGCTGCTTGCCGTCCAGGGAATCAATATGTTTGCCGCCGTGCTGATACCGGTAGTACAGCCCGTCATCCGCATTATACTCAAAATATGCCCTTACGCCGCCGTATCCGCCTTCACTGCCTCTTTCTCCCGGGCAGAGCTTTACGGCATCCGGCGCATCCTGGTAATCCGCTTTGGTTCCATCTGCGGCAAAGGTAAATTTGGGCGTAAAGGTATCTTCATAATCCAGTGCATATCCCCTTTGCTCTATTCCCTTTTTCAGCTTGTCTACAAACAGATAGCCCGTAAACTCGTCCCGGTAGCCCGGCCTTGAAATCCGGTCATAAGCGATGGGCGTAGGCGTATCTATGCCTCCTGTCGCCTGGCTGATATTATCCACCCGGTCGCTGTTTAAAAGATCAGCCACATACGGAACCGCCAGCCCCCAGTGACAGTAGATGGCGTCGTATTCCAGCGCCGTATATACATAATAATCCCGACTGGAACGGATGGGACCTATATGGTCCAGGCTGTCATAGTCTTCAAAGATTCCCATCAGACGAGTAATCCGCCCTTCCACACAGGCCTCATAGATTACGCTTGCTTTAGAAATGCCGTACTGAGGCTGCGCGATATCGTTATTGGGGATCATAACTGCAATAGGACGCCTGTCCCCTATGGACGCGTCCACCTCTGTTCCAGTCAGATAACTGTGTACCTTTCCTCCTCCTATCTCATGCTCTTCTATAACAGGATAAAGAAATGCAGGTTTTGTTTCTCCCTCCTGCAAGGATTCTTCTTCCGACGGTTCCTCTGCGGGTTCAACCACGTCCACACTGGGACTTTCCGTCTCTTCCGTACGCGCACATCCTGCAGCCGCGGCGGCTGTCAGCATAAAAAGTGTTAAAACTTTCCACTTTTTCATATGTTTTCCTCTCTTACCTTTTGATATTCATATGATCTAGTATGGCAGATTGTTTTTCCTCCATGCGGGCGGCATCTTCTTCTGTCATATGATCATATCCCAGCAAGTGTAGCATACTGTGCGCAATAAGAAAAGCATATTCTCTCTTCCTGTTATGGTTATATCTGTCAGCCTGTTCGATCACTTTGTCTAAAGAGATCACAATATCTCCCAGAAACAATTCTCCTGTATCCGGGTTAAAGCAATCCGCCTCATGTTCTTCTGCCCAGGAAAAATCCGCAGGAATCTCATATTCCACCTGCGGGAAAGACAGCACATCCGTAGGGCGGTCGATTCCTCTGTATTCCTGGTTAAGTCTATGGATTCCTTCATCCGAAGTCAGAAGAAGATTAACCTCTGCTTCATAGGGACAGGCTTCTTCTTCCAATACCTGATTTACAACCGCTTCTGCAATTTTTTCAAGTTCAAGTTCCAGAGGCAGATCGTACTCTTTTTCTATGTTTAATGTCATTGCTGTCCTTTCTGCGGGCCATTTTCGACTCATATTCCTCATAAGCCGTGACGATCTTTTGTACAAGCGGGTGGCGTACCACATCCTGACTGGTGAGCTTGCAGAATGTGATTCCTTCTACTTTTCCCAGCACTTTTTCAGCTACTTCCAGTCCGGATTTCACATCGGGAGACAGGTCTTTCTGGCTGCCGTCTCCCGTAACTACAACTTTGGAACCAAAGCCGATCCTCGTTAAAAACATCTTCATCTGCGCCTGGGTGGTATTCTGGGCCTCGTCCAAAATAATAAACGCGTTGTCCAGCGTACGCCCTCTCATATATGCCAGCGGCGCCACTTCAATCAGCCCTTTTTCCATATTTTTCTGGAAACTTTCCGCTCCCATGATCTGATAGAGGGCATCATACAAAGGCCGAAGATACGGATCTACCTTACTCTGCAAATCTCCCGGCAGAAACCCCAGCTTCTCCCCCGCCTCTATGGCAGGCCTGGTCAGAATAATACGCTCCACCTCATTAGATTTAAAAGCGGTAATAGCCATAGCCATGGCAAGGTATGTCTTACCTGTACCCGCAGGGCCGCTGCCGAACACGACCATATCTTTTCGTATAGCGTCCACATACTGCTTCTGCCCCAGCGTTTTGGGCTTGATCGCTTTACCGCTGATGGTATGGCATATGGTATCCCCGTCCACCATAAGAAGCGCGCCCTTTTTGTCTTCCATGGCCAGACTGATGGCATAGTCCACATTCTGTTCCGTAATCCGATTACCTCTTCTGGACAGCTCCAAAAGCTCAAAAAAGATCTGCTTTGCACTCTGAACCTGTCCTTCATTACCAATCAGCTTGATCCCGCCGTCTCTGGACAGAATACTTACACCGATGGATTTTTCAATCTTTTTTAAGTAAACATCAAATTGCCCGCACACATTTTGTTCATGTTCGGACGGAATGTCAAAAATTCGTTCTTCTAGTGTCACTTATGTCTGTTCCCTTTCTCCGTCAGTCGTTTCTTCCTGTTCCGGTGCAGTCATGACCGGTGTCTGCTCCTGCACGGCTGATTCCTCCAGCACATAATCTCCTGAAGCCGTGCATGCATCTTTGCCAACTACTATTTTAACATTATTTTCAATAATTTGAAGTCCCTTTATTCTTAATTTTTCAAAAAAAAGAGACAAGGCTTCTTTTGCAAGCCCCGCTGCTTCTTCTTTTGTGTACACAGAATCCATGGGGACATACTCCTGTCTGGTCGCCTTGCCCAGAACAACCGGCAGATAAAAATTTTCCGTGATCTTAAGAGGAAGTTCACTTGCAATCAAATCTGACTGTTCATAGTCTTCCTGCCAGGGGAAAGAAATGTCAAAACGCTTTTTCCCCAAAATCAGATACAAAGAAGTCTCTTTCTTCCCTGTATACACTTTTTTCACATATTTCAGAGGAAAAGACTCCTCATACTGTTCATTTCTCCGGATCAGAATATCCGCATCCGCATGTACATAATATGTATTGGCCGCCTCTCCGTCATCCCCTAAGACCTCCACCCGGCTTTGCACCAGGACATCTCCTTTCTGCACTTCCATCCCTTCCGATACAGCGGGCGTTCCGCTGCGCACAATCATGGAAACAATCGTGCCGGACCGGGCGGCGACGATATCCGCCGGTTCATCCTTTGGAATCTGTTCAAAAGCCACATCTTCGTTCTCCTGTACATGGATAATAAGCCTTGTGCCCTTCACTTCTGCAGACGTCCAGGTAATCTCCGGAAAATGTTCCCGAAGCTTCGCCTCAATGATCTCTCCATGGACATCCTTTTTGGCCATGCCATGGACGATCTGTTCACTTTCCAGATACTCCAGCACCACCTGGTCGCTTAAACTGTAGTTTCCTTCCACATGAATGTTCCATATAAAAAGAGAAAGCGCATACAAAAGCCCTATGCAGCTCACCGCTCCTATGGCAAACAGTTTCCGGTTCTTATATCTGTGTAGGATAAAAGGAAGGCCATGCCTTTCTAAAATTACGGCCTTTGTCTTTGTCTTATGTACCAGCGGTCGAAGTCTGCGGAATCCGCTAATGCTGATACACATCTCATATTCTGTCCCCACAGAACGAAGTCCCCACAATATAATGTGATGGCGGCTGCACAGGTTCAAAAAACGCTCCGGCGTATAACCGGACAGTCGTATAACCACATAACCTTTTATAAATTTCAAAAGATTCGTCAGCAATAACGGATTTCTCCAATCTCACCCGATATTTTCATCTCATCTTCCGTGTAGTAGTCAATATGCAGACGTTCTCCGCACAGGGTCATCTGACAGGTCTTAGTCTGCAGGCGGATCTTTTGTTCCGTATATTCTATGATCCCTCTGTAATTTTCTATATAGGCTTCGCTCCTGCCGGTCACTGTCAGAACCGCAGCGCCCATAACCAGATCTTTGGGAAGTTTTAGCCGCTCCGCCATCTGTTCCCTAAGTTTCATCGCGTACCTGCCTGAACATTTACTATAATATATGTAGCACAGTGCGTTTTATGTCCGTCTTATTCTCTGTACAGAAGGAGGCTGAACCAGGTCACAATATTGGCTCCGTTCATAAAAGTGATTCCATGGCGTTCTGCCAGATCTGTTACAAGGATTCCATAGCTTTCAATACATGGAAACATCCGCTCGGGAAACCTACAGGGCGCGTCGGGATAAGCGCATGATTCACAGTTGGCACAGGATTCCGTGGACAATACCAGCACATCTTTACACTGTTCGTAAAACAGATCCCGTATCTGTCTTGTAAGCTTCTCATGTTCCATCCGGGTAGCCAGCGTTTCCTGCATATTGGCAATATCCGTCACCTCCGCCACTGTCGTAAAAATAAAACCTCCCGTATAGGACATACATCTTTTTTTACACTCTTCCACAGTCCCCACCGCCGGAGGACAGGACCAGGATTTCCCGTACTGCGGACATTCTGTCCTGCAGATATAACGGACCTGGTCAAGTAACGTGATATCCTCCGGGCGGATAAACGCATATTCACAGACAGGGTATTCGGCGATCTGCCCTGTAAATTTCTCCTGGTTCATTTGTATTTCTCCTGTATTTTCATCCTACATAAAGCTAGGCAGCTTTTCCAAAGTATATTCCTGTTATCCGCAGGTTATGTATTACTCTACACCATATTTATACAAAATGGAAGCCTTTTTTCAAGCCAACTCCATAGCTGCAAATGACACAATTTTGATACAACAGAATGATAAACAATACAAAGAAGCAAACATATGTAGACAGCAATATAAAGCTTCTTGTTTTTTTGTATCTCATTTATGATTTTTCAAGATGGAGGTATCAATATGATAAAAAAATCAATAACACTAATAATCCTGCTTTTTCTTTTAACAGTAGGGGCAGCCGCCTGCGGAACCGGCGAAGATGCAGATGTACAGCCGGACAGCCAGACAGGCACACAAGAAGACATGAGCGAAGAACAGCTCAAAATGGAAATCCAGAAGATGAAAGATGAAGGCATTTTAGACGAAAATGGCCAGCCTGCGCCCGGCGTAGACCTAAATGACTACCCAGGCTTAGGGTAACCGGCAAAAACGGAACCATTTGTAAATAAGTCTTTCATTTGGAAATATATTTATACATACATGAGATACCGAAAAACGAAAAGACGGTCATCCCTGGCCGCCTTTTTTCAATCCTGCATTACACACACTTGTACACTTTCATTTCTGTACTTTACTTTTGTGTCAGCCGGACATTTCTTCGAGAAGCAGCCAGTTGGCTCTGAAAGGCCGCATCAGGTTCCAGTATCCCACGCCCCGAAATCCATAATCCGACGCCGTGCGCAGCTTTACTTCCATGCTCCTGACATCCTCAAACCATACTTCATGGACAAGACCTTCCTTTTCATAACGAAACCATGGACTTTGCGCCGTTTCATCAAACTGTATCTCTGCCCCTTGTTCTGCCGCAATCCTGACTGCTTCCACATTCCCGATCAGCTTTGCGGCGGATGTACCGCGCACAAAGGGCAGCGTCCAGTCATATCCATAGTTGGGAATCCCCATCATAATCTTATCCGCAGGTATCTCCGTCACCGCGTAGTCGAGAACCTTCCTGACCTTATCGATAGGCGCAACTGCCATGGCAGGACCATAAGTATAGCCCCATTCATATGTCATCAAGAAGACCCAGTCTGCGCTCTCCCCTAACAGTCGATAATCCATCCCCTCATACAAAACCCCTGCCTGATCCCTGGAAGTCTTGGGTGCCAGCGCCACGGATACTTCATATCCGTTTTCATGCATCACGCTCTTAAGTTCCCTCACGAATCTTGCATAAGCTTCTCTGTCTTCCGGGAAAATATACTCAAAATCCACGTCCACGCCTGCATAGCCCCGCTCTTGTACAGTCTGTGAAAGCTGACGGATCAGATTATTTTTGACATTTTCGTTTGTTACGGCCAGTTTGACCAGATAATTGTTAAAGTTACCGTCCTCTCCAAAAGGAGTTAACACCAGATAAGGACGTACGCCCGCCTGCCAGGCTTCCTCGATCAAAGGCAGATCATCCTGCACAGGCGGAATCAGTTCACCCATGGTAGTAAACCCGTAAGAAAAGATCAGAAATTCATCTATATGATACAAGGCTTCTCTTAAAACGGACATATTTACATAAGAATAGGCATATCCGCTGACTCTTAGATCACGGATCGGCTCCGGAAGCGGCGGTATGCCCGGAAGCAGCAGAGCCTCCCCAACCACCAGCATACGCCCTTCTATTTGATTCGCATAAGCGATCTCATCAGCCAGGATTCCGTACTGCTGCCCAATCGAATACAGCGAGTCTCCCGGTTTTACAACATAGATCATATTTTTCTCCTGCATAAAGCTGTCTTTTCATTACTCTATGCAGGAAAAAGTCTAAAAAGACACCGATTATAACAGACTTGCCATGAACAGCTCGTAGAAATCGTCTTCTCCGTCCAGTTTCGGAGAGTTTTCTCCGCCGCCGTTGGTACTCCTTCTCATATTTCCGTAAAATTCTTCTCCGGCCTGGATCAGTTCCATCACATAAATGGGATAACCCAGTTCCTGGCACTTTTTGCAAAACGCATCCACCGGCTTTTCAGACTGCCGGGTGTCAAGAAGCGCCTGACGGATTACAGGGTCTTTTTTCGCTTTGTTCTGAAGTTCGTCCAAAAGTTCTACTGTTTTCATATCTGTCCCCTGCCCTTCTTCCTGATGTTTAAGAAAAATATTCTTTTATACTGTCTAATGTATATTGGATATCCTGCTCCGTGTGTGCATCCGATAAAAACATGGCTTCAAATTGAGACGGCGCCACATAGATACCTTTTGCCAGCATATGGGCAAAATAGTCTTTGAAAGCTCCTGTATCCGACTGTTTCGCACTTATATAATCTGTTACCGGTTCCGATGTAAAAAACATACAGCCAAGGGAACCGACATGGTTCACCTGATAAGGAAGCGCATATTCCTGGCAGAGCGCTTCCATACCGCCGTACAGAAGCTCTCCGTACCCGGCAAGCTTATCGTATACCTGTGGATGCTCGTTTAAGTAAGAAAGCTGGGCATATCCTGCTGCCATGGCTACCGGATTGCCGCTTAAAGTGCCCGCCTGATAAACGCTGCCCACAGGAGCCACCACTTCCATGATCTCTTTCTTTCCGCCATAAGCGCCCACCGGCATGCCGCCGCCGATGATCTTTCCGTAAGTGGTCAGATCCGCCTCGATACCGTAATATTCCTGTGCCCCGCCTCTGGCAAGGCGAAAACCTGTAATCACCTCATCGAAGATCAGTACCGCCTTATACTCTGTACAAAGCTCCCGCAGTTTTTCAAGAAATCCTTTCTTTGGCGGCACTACGCCCATATTGGCTCCCACAGGCTCCAGGATCACTGCAGCGATCTCGTGCCCGCAGGTATGAAAGAGAGCTTCCACACCGGAAATATCATTATAAGCGGCCAGAAGCGTATCCTGGGTACATCCGGCAGGAACGCCTGCGCTGTCCGGAACCCCCGCCGTCATAACACCGGAACCTGCTTTTACCAGCATGGCGTCACAGTGCCCGTGATAGCAGCCTTCAAATTTCAGAATTTTATCCCTTCCTGTATATCCTCTGGCCGCGCGGACAGCGCTCATGACCGCCTCCGTGCCTGAGTTCACCATACGCACCATCTCAACGGAAGGAACCATACTGCAGATCAGACGAGCCATATCCACTTCCGCCTCTGTGGCCGCGCCGAAACTTAATCCCTTTTTACAGGCCTCTTCCACTTTTTCGAGCACCATAGGACAGGCATGTCCTAAGATCATAGGCCCCCAGGAGCCAATATAATCCAGATAACGGTTCCCGTCCGCATCGGTCAAATACGCGCCTTTTGCGGATGCAATAAACTTAGGCGTCATACCCACGGACCCAAAGGCCCGCACAGGAGAATTGACCCCTCCCGGAATCAATGTCACAGCTTCTTTAAAAAGTTCTTCTGATCTTGTCATCAGCCGATCCTCCCTTCGTCCATATAATGTGCGATCTCTTTTGCATAATAGGTCATATAAATATCCGTGCCCGCCCGGTATGCGCCGGCGGCCATCTCACAAAGAATGGCGGCTTCATCAATATATCCCAGTTTTGCCCCTGCTTTTACCATGGCATACTCCCCGCTGACACTGTAGGCAGCCATGGGAACATGGGTCGCGCCCTTAATCTCCCGAACCAGATCCAGATAGGACATGGCGGGTTTGACCATGATAATATCAGCCCCCTCCTGAATATCCAGAAGAGCTTCTTTCATGGCTTCTCTGCGGTTATGATAATCCATCTGATAGCTTTTCCTGTCCCCAAAGGAAGGGGCGCTTCCTGCCGCGTCCCTGAACGGGCCGTAAAAAGCAGACGCATATTTTACCGCATAAGACATAATGGGCGTTGTAATAAATCCTTTTTGATCCAATGCTTCCCGAATGGCATGGATATGCCCGTCCATCATATCCGACGGCGCCACCATATCCGCCCCGGCCTGCACCTGGGACACCGCAATCTGCGCCAGCTTTTCCAGTGTCAGATCATTATCCACATAAGTATCCTTTAAGATGCCGCAGTGGCCATGGCTTGTATATTCACACATGCAGACGTCCCCGATACAATACAGTTCCGGCACTTCTTTTTTGACTTTTTCCAAAGCTTTCTGCACAATACCGTCGCAGGCATAAGCCCCGCTTCCCACCTCATCTTTATGATCCGGTATGCCAAACAGCATGACGCTTGTAACGCCTGCATCCATCAATTCATACAAGAGCTTTGGCATCCGATCCACACTGTAGCGGAACTGCCCCGGCATGGTAGGAATCTCTTCTACTATATTCTCTCCTGCTTTCACAAACATGGGATATACAAGAGAACTTTTATCCATGCGGGTTTCCCGCACCATCTTTCTTAGATTCGCCGATGTGCGAAGCCGTCTCGGCCTGATTGTCATCTCCATCTTTTTCTACCTCTTTTCGTATTTTATCGGTCCATTTACTGGCCAGCGCATGGTCTTTTCCGCCGGCATTAACACCTATAACCAGATCTCCTTTTGCCACAATTCCGGGAAACTGGAAATCGCAGAGCGTTTGGTCGCTGCAGACATTGACCAGAATATGTTTCTTTCTGCATTCCCGGCAGATTTCTTCGTTTATAAAAGGATCGTTGGTGGCTGCCAGTATCATCCATGCATCCTTCGGAATACTTCCCGGGTGATAAACTTCTTTTAACCAGACAAGCTTTTTATCTTCAGCAGCTCTTTGTATCGCCTCAGAAGCTTTCGGCGCGCAAACTGTCACAGACGGCCCGAACACAAGGAGCGACGCTACTCTGCGCGAAGCAATCTTACCCGCCCCGTAGACAAAAATTTTTTTTCCTTTAATATCCAGAAATATCGGAAATTTCCCCGGCATCCGCTTCCTCCTTTGCTTGCCTTTTCATGGAATATATTTTTGCAGCCATGCACATTTACTTGTTATTATAGTTGAGAAACAAACGCTTGTAAAGATTGTGAAAAAAACAATTGACAGAATCGGATTTTCTGTATATAGTATAGTCGTTTAGCGTTATTAAACTTTTTGTTTATTATAAACAACCAGAATCAGAGGGATTTTATGAATATCGGACCGAAAATCAAAGAGCTGCGTGTCATGAAAGGACTGACGCAGGAAGAACTGGCCGACCGAAGCGAACTTTCCAAAGGTTTCATCTCTCAGCTTGAGCGGGATCTGACCTCCCCTTCCATCGCCACGCTGGTGGATATCCTGAACAGTCTTGGGACCAATTTAAAGGAATTCTTCAGTGACGACAGCGATGAACAAATCGTCTTTCATGATGCGGACTACTGTGAAAAATACGACGAACAATTAAAGAACAAAATTGAGTGGATCATTCCCAACGCGCAAAAAAACGCCATGGAACCGATCCGGGTCACTTTAGAGCCGGGCGGCTCCACCTATCCTGATACGCCCCACGAGGGAGAAGAATTCGGATACGTCCTGCAGGGAAGTATCACGATCCATCTTGGAGGGAAGATCGTAAAGGCAAAAAAGGGTGAGTCTTTCTATTTCATTCCCTCCGCCAGCCACTACATATCGGCAGGCGAAAAAAGCGGCGCCGTATTTTTATGGATCAGCACGCCGCCCAATTTTTAGCAACTGACAAAAGAAGAACTTAGAACTTATATAAGGAGATTCCATATGGGGAACAGGTTGATCGATCTTCAAAATATCACCAAAATTTATGACGGGCATCCGGTGCTGGATGACCTGAACCTGTATTTTAATGAGAATGAGTTTTTGACTCTTTTAGGGCCAAGCGGCTGCGGTAAGACCACAACGCTTCGGATTTTGGGCGGTTTTGAAACCCCTGACCAGGGACGCGTCATATTCAACGGACAGGATATTACCCTTCTTCCTCCCAACAAGCGCCAGTTGAACACCGTATTTCAAAAATACGCCCTGTTCACTCATATGAATATTGCAGAAAATATCGCCTTCGGCTTAAAGATCAGCGGTAAAAGCAAAGCCTACATAGACGACAAGATAAAATACGCGTTAAAGCTTGTGAATTTGGATGGATATGAAAAGCGTATGCCTGACTCCTTAAGCGGCGGGCAGCAGCAAAGGATCGCTATCGCCCGTGCCATCGTCAACGAACCTAAAATTCTCCTTTTAGACGAACCTTTGGGCGCGCTGGATTTAAAACTGCGTCAGGAGATGCAGTATGAACTGATCCGTATGAAAAACGAACTGGGTATCACATTTATTTATGTCACCCATGACCAGGAAGAAGCCCTGACCATGTCCGACACCATCGTAGTCATGAACCAGGGTTATATCCAGCAGATCGGTACGCCGGAAGATATCTACAATGAACCGACGAATGCTTTTGTGGCTGATTTCATCGGAGACAGCAATATTTTTCCCGGCACGATGGTCGAAGACAAAGTGGTCCGGATCTTTGATAAGATATTCCCCTGCGTGGATGTGGGCTTTGGCTGCAATACCCCAGTGGATGTAGTCATCCGTCCGGAAGACGTGGAACTAGGCGCCCCCGGACAGGGAACGGTAGATGGAGTCGTCTCACACCTGATCTTCAAAGGCGTTCACTATGAGATGGAAGTGACCGCCTGCGGTCGGGAATGGCTGGTGCAAAGCACAAAAATGTACCCGGTAGGAGAACAGGTGAGCATCCATGTGGACCCGTTTAATATCCAGATTATGAACAAACCAGAATCTGAAGACGAGGAGGCGGTAGCATTAGATGTATAAAAAATCTGTTTCCTATCCATGTGTTTTATGGTCGGCTGCATTTATTATCATCCCGCTTTTATTTATCTTTTACTACGGACTGACCGACCGCACAGGCACTTTTACCTTAAGTAACCTGGCCGCCATTGCTACGGCGGAAAATTCCAAAGCGCTTATTCTCTCTTTGGGATTATCCCTTTTAAGCACGGCCATCTGCCTGCTTCTTGCCTATCCGCTGGCACTGATTTTATCCGGCAGCAAGATCGGGCGATCGGGATTTATTATTTTTTTATTTGTCCTTCCCATGTGGATGAACTTTCTGCTGCGGACGCTGGCATGGGTCGTCCTCCTGGATACCAATGGAGTGCTGGATACTTTATTTAAGCTTTTAGGGCTGCCCAGGTTTAAAATCATCAATACGCCTGCCGCTATCGTGTTCGGCATGGTCTACGATTTTCTGCCCTTTATGATCCTGCCTATCTACAATGTCATCTCAAAGATCGACGTCAATGTAGTCAATGCGGCCAGAGACTTAGGAGCCAACAGTTTTCAGACCCTTTATAAAGTCATCTTCCCCTTAAGCCTGCCGGGCGTGATCAGCGGAATCACTATGGTATTCGTACCCTCCCTTACAACATTTGTCATCTCCACTTTGTTAGGCGGCGGCAAGATTCTGCTGATCGGAAATGTGATCGAACAGGAATTTATGAAAGGTACAAACTGGCATGTGGGAAGCGGACTTTCTCTGGTACTGATGCTCTTTATTATCATCAGCATGGCTCTGTCCAGCAAATATGATAACGGGGAGGGCAACGTATTATGAGTAAATGGCTGAAACGCTCTTACCTGTTTGTGATTATGGTCTTTTTATATGCTCCCATCATCACGCTGATCATCCTGTCTTTTAATGCATCCAGGACTTCGGTCAAATGGGGCGGCTTTTCTTTCAAATGGTATCAACAGCTGTTTGAAAGCCGGACGATCCTGGCGGCTTTGGGCAACACGCTTCTGATCGCGCTTTTATCCGCCGTACTTGCCACCCTTTTGGGTACTTCAGCGGCCATTGCAATCAACCATATGAAAAAGCGAAAGCAATCTTTGTGTATGAGCGTCGTAAATATTCCCATGCTCAACGCGGAGATCGTGACCGGTATCGCTTTTATGCTGCTTTTTATCACAGTGGGGGATCTTATGGCTTTTTTCGGCATACATTTTGAGATGGGATTCGGGACGGTACTTATAGGGCACATTACATTTAATCTTCCCTATGTGGTCTTAAGCGTCATGCCAAAATTAAAGCAGTTTAATATGTCCATGTACGAAGCGGCCCTTGATTTAGGCGCCGGAGAACGTCAGGCCTTTTTCCGCATCGTACTGCCGGATATCATGCCCGGCGTGCTGTCCGGATTCTTGCTGTCTTTCACCATGTCGCTGGATGACTTTGTCATCACCCACTTTGTAAAGGGACTCGGAGCCGACACTTTGTCCACTCTGATTTACTCGGAGCTTAGAAAAGGCATCAAACCCGAAATGTACGCGCTTTCCACAATCATGTTCCTGGCAGTCTTTCTTGTGCTGCTGATTGTAAATTTAAAACCGCAAAAAGACGAAACGATCAGAAATTAATCTATTACCCGGCACGGGAAGGCTTTTGCGGAACTTTTACAGCAAATGCCTGGACGTGCCAGATTGATTTCGGAGCGCGATGCGAGCAGAAATTAATCTATTACCCGGCACGGGAAGGCTTTTGCGGAACTTTTATTAGGAGGTATCATGTTATGAAAAAAAGAAATATTTTATTAGTATGGGGCTGCCTGACGGCAGCGATCCTGTGTACCGGATGCGGAGGCTCCTCCGCCGGTGAGAACGGAGAGGTAAATGTCTACAACTGGGGCGAATATATTGATGAAGACGTCATCGGCATGTTCGAGGAAGAGACCGGCATCAAAGTCAACTACAAGACCTTTGACACCAACGAAGATATGTATCCCATCATTGCCAACGGAGCAGCGGACTGGGACGTGGTCTGTCCTTCCGAATATATGATCCAGAAAATGATGGATAACGATCTTTTAATGGAAATCAACTATGACAACATCCCTAACATTTCCAACATTGATCCTGCTTATATGGACACGGTAAAAAACTTTGATCCGGATGCAAAGCACTCCGTTCCTTATCTGTGGGGTACGGTTGGCATTCTGTACAACAAAACCATGGTAGACGAACCGATCACAAGCTGGAGCTGCCTGTGGAATGAAAAATATGCCGATAATATCGTCATGATGAATAACCCCAGAGACGTATTCGCTCCGGCACTGATTTCCTGCGGATATTCCCTTAACTCCACTGATGACCAGGAACTTTCCGAGGCAGCCGCATTGTTAACCAAACAAAAACCGCTCGTGCTAAAATACACCACTGACGAAGTCCGTGACATGATGATCGGTGAAAAAGCGGCCATCGGCGTCATCTATTCCGGCGAAGCAACCATCTGTAAAGACGAAAACGAAAACCTGGAATATGTAGTGCCTGAAGAAGGCTCCAACGTCTGGCTGGACTGCTGGGTCATCCCGACCACCTGCAAAAATAAAGAAAATGCGGAAAAATGGATCGACTTTTTGTGCCGTCCGGACATTGCCCTTAAAAATTTTGAGTATATTTACTACTCCACCCCCAACGCCGCCATGCTGGATCTGATCGAAGATAAAGAGCTTCTTAACAATGAGGCTCTGTTCCCGGATAACAGCGTACTCTCCCGCTGCGAAACTTTCCATTATCTGGGAGAAGACGTAGAAGAAAAATATAATAACCTGTGGAAACAAGTCTTATCGGAGTAAAACAGATGCTTACAAACGATATATTTTTCATCTTACTGGCTCTACTCATACTGGCAGCAGCGGCGAAAGCCCTGCTGTCTCTGTTTAGGAAGCAAAAATATCCCTATGCAAAAAAGTTGCTCCTGACTAAAACCGAATACAGGTTTTATAAAATGTTAAAAGAAAAATGTGATCAGAAAGGCCTCTTGATCTGCCCGAAAGTAAGAATGGAAGACTTTCTCTATGTTACGGACAAAGAAAATGTCGGTAAATACAGAGGTTATATAAAATCCCGACATATCGACTTTATCCTCTGCGACCAGAATCTCTATATGCTGGCAGGCCTGGAACTGGATGACCCGTCCCACAACATGGCTTCGGCAAAAGCCGTTGATAAATTTAAAAATAATGTTTTTAAAACGATAAAAGTACCGCTGTACCGAATCACTACCGAACCTGCGCTTTACGAAAAACGGATTGAGGAAATGCTTGAAGAAATCAATTGAATATGATTGAAAGCTGTGCAAAAGACGGACTTTAGCTATCCAACCTCATGTATAAAAGTGGATATGGATTACCTTGGGTAGTGTAAAATAGTTTGTGTTTTTGGTAAAAAATGGCTCCTTTCTGGTAAG
>CAJUMT010000060.1:0-16120 GCA_910587495.1 uncultured Lachnospiraceae bacterium
AAGAAATCTCCATATTCGTACTTATGATTATTTGGGAGAGATGCGCGCTTCTACCAATCCGCTGGCTTACTGCGAAGGCGGTTTTTATGGAGGGCATTTAAATCCTCATGATAAGATCAAGCCTCTTTTAAAACCCATGACGGCGTCTTTTGGCATTACGGCGTTAAATGAACTTCAGGAATTGTTTAATGGAAAATCTATTCGGGAGGACGGGCAGTTCGCTCTGGAAGTCATGCAGTATATTAATAAAAAGATCAACCAGTATAAAGAAGAAGACGGTCATCTCTATGCCATCTACGGCACACCGGCTGAAAGCCTGTGCGGTTTGCAGATCGAACAGTTTCGTAAAAAATATGGTATTGTGGAAAATGTTTCTGACAGGCCTTATGTGAGCAACAGTTTTCACTGCCATGTAACGGAAGATATGACGCCCATTGAGAAACAAGACAAGGAAGGCCGCTTCTGGGAGCTGTGTAACGGCGGTAAAATTCAGTATGTGCGTTATCCTGTAGGATATAATAAAGAGGCGGTCCGCACACTGGTCAGAAGGGCTATGAAGAAAGGTTTTTACGAAGGCGTGAACCTGTCGTTAGCCTATTGCGACGATTGCGGACACCAGGAGTTGGATATGGATGTATGTCCGCAGTGCGGCAGTAAAAACCTGACTAAGATCGACAGGATGAACGGCTATTTATCCTACTCCAGAGTTAAAGGGGACACGCGACTGAACGCGGCAAAGATGGCTGAAATTGAAGAAAGAGTTTCTATGTAAGAAAAATGGCAATAATGCACAAAAATACGGGAAAATTATCCGCTAATATTAGTGATATATGTGAAAAAGGACGAAATGTAACTTCAAAATTGCATTTTTCTTAAGAAAATTGTATAATTAATCTATGATAAATGAAAGAGAGGACCTTTCTATGAAACAAAATAATATGTTGGCAATGATTTTGGCCGGCGGACGCGGTTCCCGGCTGCATGATCTGACCAATAAGGTGGCAAAGCCGGCTGTTTCATATGGCGGAAAGTACAAAATCATTGACTTCCCCTTAAGTAACTGTGCGAACAGCGGAATCGACGTTGTCGGCGTACTGACGCAGTATGAATCAGTTCTTCTGAACAGCTATGTGGCAGGCGGCGGAAGATGGGGTTTAGACGCCCGCGACAGCGGTGTGTTTGTGCTTCCTCCCCGGGAAAAAGCGGATGCGAACCTGGACGTCTACAGAGGCACTGCGGATGCAATCTCGCAGAATATTGATTTTGTGGACAACTACGATCCAGAGTATATGCTGATCCTTTCCGGAGACCACATCTACAAGATGAACTATGCCAAGATGCTCCAGAGCCATAAGGAGAATAAGGCGGACGCAACCATCGCAGTCATTGAAGTTCCGATGAAAGAGGCAAGTCGTTTCGGTATCATGAATACGGATCAGGAGACTGGAAGGATTGTGGAGTTTGAGGAGAAACCGGCGGAACCCAAGAGTAATCTTGCATCTATGGGAATCTATATATTTAACTGGAAGCTGCTCCGCAAGATGCTGCTTGCAGATATGAAGAACGAAGAATCCAGCCATGATTTTGGTAAAGACATCATTCCGGCGCTTCTGAATGATGACAAGAGGCTGTTTGCATATAAATTCAAAGGTTACTGGAAAGACGTAGGAACCATCGATTCCCTCTGGGAAGCAAATATGGATCTTCTGGACAAGAAGAACGGCCTGGATCTGGACGACCGTACCTGGAAAATATATACGGAAGATAAACCGTCGCTTCCGCAGTATATCTCTTCTGGAGCAGACGTAAAGCGCGCATTTATCACGCAGGGCTGCGTAGTAGAAGGCGAAGTGAAAAATTCCGTGTTGTTTACCGGCGCGAAGGTCGGAGAAGGGGCCAAAGTTATCGATAGCGTTTTGATGCCGGATGTGGTTGTGGAAGACGGCGCCGTCGTTCAGAGGGCTTTGGTGGCAGACGGAGTGAAGATTAGCAGCGGCGCAGTGGTTGGAAGCGCTGACAGTGAACATATTGAGCTTGTAGCGAAAAATGTAAAGGGGTAGAATCATATGGCAAGAGCATTAGGAATTGTAAGTTTTTCGGAAAACCATATCTGGGTAGAAGGGATGGAAACTTATCGTTCGATCGCCGCATTCCCTTTCCTTGGCAGATACCGTGTCGTCGATTTTCCGATTTCAAATATGTCCAACAGCGGCATCGACAGAGTACAGATTTATATTAGAAGAAAACCGCGTTCCCTGGTAGAACATATAGGAACCGGTCGTCACTATAACATTAACTCCAAAAGCGGATATCTGCAGATGTTATTTACGGATTCCGCAGAAGAGAACGATTATTATAACACAGATATAAAAGCATATGCGGATAATCTGGATATCATCGAGCGGGCAAGCAATACCCATATTGTGATCGCTCCGGGTTATATGGTATACACACAGGATTTCAGTGCGCTCCTTAAAGCCCATGAGGAGTCAGGCGCAGACGTTACGATGCTGTATCACGCTGTAGATAATGCAAAAGAGGCGTTTCAGAACTGCTACTGCGTGAACCTGAATAAGCAAAAAGGCGTGCTTTCCATGGAGATGAACAGCGGCAGCAAAAAGAACCGTGATATTTTTATGGATACTTATGTTATGAGAAAAGAAGTGTTTATCGACTTGATTAAAGAGGCGCAAAAGGTTTCCTCCATGTATACGCTGCGTAAGATTGTTAATGAAAAATGCGGCGAGCTGGATATCCGCGGCGTAGCCCACAAGGGGTATTTTGCTCCGATTACAGACTTCCAGAGTTATTATGACGCCAATATGTCTCTGGTAGATCTTAAAGTGGCGAAAGACCTGTTCAGAGATGAGTGGCCGATCTATACCCGTACCAATGATTCCTGCCCGACCCAGTATTTTGACACTTCAGATGTGAAAGCTTCCTTTATTGCGAATGGTTGTCTGGTAGAAGGTACTGTGGAAAATTCCATCATTGGAAGGGATTGTGTGGTCAAACCAGGCGCTGTTGTAAAGAACAGTATTGTTTTATCTGACACAATCATCGGCAATGATGTACATATTGAGAATGTGGTCGTGGATAAATTTGCGAAAGTTACCCGCATGAAAGAGATCATTGCAGACCCGAAGAAGCCGGGATATATCAAGAGGCTTGACAACGTATAATATAAGAGATGTAATTAGGATGTAAAACTACAAAGTTAATACCCCGGCATAGCCATACAGGTTTTGCCGGGGTATTTTTCTAATCGTCTATACCAAAGAGATATTCCAGATCATCTTCCGCCTGGTCCAGCCTGTCTTCCAACTGTTCCAGCTCCCGCTCCAGCTTTCGGTATTCATCCCGGGTCAGGGTATTTTGACGGTACAGATATTCCAGTTCATCTTCATGAAGGTCCAGCGCATGGTCGATCTCTTTTTCTTCCTGCTTTAGGTTAAAAAAACTTTCCATATTTTCAGCATCCGTGCCGTTTGGCGAGGCTGTCCCGACCTTTTTTACATAGGCGTCCACCAGATCAGTCAGTTCTTCCATGGTGCGGGTGGTGGAAAGTGTGCCGCTTTCGGATGTTTCCGCCTTAGAAGTATCGCCTGTATTATCCGCTGGCTGTGCCTGTGCATCGTCTGCTGTACCGGACTGTGCCTGTACATCATCGCCTGCCGTTACGGCACCTTCGGAAGCTGCTGCTCCCTCTTGCAGTGACTGCACCTGCTGCTCTAACTGAGCGATCTGTTCTTTTAATGCTTCTGTCTCTGCGTTGCTGCTTCCGGAATTGCATCCTGTCAACAGGAGGACTCCGATCATTCCGGCGGCAGTTAAATAGTTCTTTTTCACAAATATCTCCTCGCTTTCTGCAATCTGCATATTCAGTATATACGCTGTAAAAGAATAAAGCAAGGCTGAAAGGAAAACTTAAGAAATTATTGCCCGGCAGAGCTGCAGATAGTATAATAAAGTTATCAGAAAAGAAGTCAGGGCCGGGTTGTAGCGGAACTATAATGGAGGACTAAAAAATGAATTTTCAACTTGTCACAGAAAAGAAAAAGATTTACAGTTACGATTATGATGAATATGAAGATGGAAAAGGCGCAGAAAATCTTATTGAGGACATTCTGGCGGACCCGGATTTTCCGAATCTTAATGAAGTGATTATCGGGGACTGGGGCGGAGCCTGGGAGGACGACTGCCAGGCCATTATTGACGGGATCGTAGAACACGCGGAGCAGTTCTCCCATATCGAAAGACTGTTTGTGGGTGATATGGATTTTGAATCGTGTGAAGTGTCCTGGATCATGCAGGGAAATTATGAAAAACTGTGGGCGGCTATGCCGCAGTTAAAGGAACTGACCATCAAAGGAAGCTCGGATCTGGAACTGGGGAGCATCTGCCATGAAAACCTGGAGTCGCTGACAATCATCTGCGGCGGACTGCCCAAATACATTATAAAAGAGATTCAGGAGGCCAAACTTCCGAATCTTAAAAAACTGCTGCTCTATATCGGCATTGACGACTACGGTTTTGACGGTGATGCGGATACGGTCCGGGAGCTTCTTGAAAAAGCTGATTTTCCGCAGCTTAAATATTTGGGGATCACGGACAGTGAGATACAGGATGAACTGGCGAAAGTGGTGCTGGAAAGCAAGTTTATGGGACAGATCCGCACGCTGGATCTGTCCATGGGCACTTTGACGGACGAAAGCGGCGCTCTTTTATTAGAAACGCTTCCTAGATATCCTAATATCAAAAAACTGGATCTCCATCATAATTATCTTTCGAAGGAAATGGCGAAGAAACTGGAAGATCTCCCTATTGTAGTAGATGTATCTGAAATCGAAAAACCGTGGGAGTACAAAGGCGAGATATATATGAACGCCATGCTGACCGAATGAGACAAGCAGTCCTTTTGGGGGAGCCGGGAACAAAGAGGACAGAATATTTCAGACGGGCGGCAGAGCTGGAAGGACTGTCATTTTCCTTTCTGGCCTGGAAAGATTACAAAGAAGGTATTCGGCGTCTGTCGGGAGAGAGGATTCTTTTAAAGATTGATCCGCCAAAATGGGAGAGTTGCCTTTTAAAAGAACTGAATGATTTGACAGAAGATTACAAAAGACGATTGGAAGAAATAACTCTTATGGCGAAAAGCCAGGATATAGAATTTTTCAATCATCCGTCCGGGATTTTGTCTTTATTAGATAAAGTAAAATGCAAAAATATGTTATTGCGGGCGGGAGTCCGGGTGACAGAGTCCCTGAACGAGCCATGTAAAGATATAGAACATCTTTTGGCTTTGATGGAGAGCCGTAAAATCTGTCAGGTATTTGTAAAGCCTGTAAACGGCTCCGGCGCGGCGGGCGTATCGGCTTTTCGCCTGCAGCCTAAGCGCAGACGGATGGCTTTGTATACATGCGCTTTTTTGCATCCACAAAAAGGGCTGGTGAATACAAAGCGATTAAGATGTTTTTCAGATCCGGAGGATATTTTTCCATTGCTTAGGAAGATATTAGGGCTAGGCTGTATTGTGGAACGGTGGTATGCCAAAGCGCAGTATGGGCAGGCTTCTTATGATCTTAGGGCGGTGGTGCAGGAAGGAAAGACAGACTTTCTTCTGGCGCGGCTTTCTAAGGGTCCTGTTACAAACCTGCAGCTAAATAATCGTCCGCTGGCGATAGAAGAATTAAAGATTCCCGCCAAGATACAGGAGCAAATCATGGATCTATGTAATAGAGCCATGGACTGTTATCCGCAGCTTAAAAGCGCGGGGATCGATATCCTGCTGGAAAAAGGAAGCTTAAAGCCCCGGATCATTGAGATGAACGGTCAGGGGGATCTGATCTATCAGGATATATATGCAGATAATCTGATCTACCGCCGTCAGGCCGGAATTATAAAAAGAATCGGAGAATAACAATATGAACGACCATACAGACAACAGAGCGAAAAGTCAGGTTCCGATGGGCTTATTTGCGAAGCAGGAGCGTAAAAAACCATCGGTGGATATGCAGCAGGTGGTGGGTTCCTGTGATATTTTGTTTATCTGCCTGGATACTTTGCGCTATGATGCGGCGGTTCAGGAAGAGGCTTTGGGGGGGACCCCCGTGCTGAACCGGTACGGCAAATGGGAAAAATGTCAGGCGCCGGGCAACTTTACTTATCCTTCTCATCATGCCATGTTTGCGGGTTTTTTGCCCTGTCGGTACGGCGCGAAAAATGTGGCGGACCGGGAACTTTTATTTTTTCCCATGTCTGTCGGACTTGGCAAAAAGGCTCCGGAAGGGGCGTACGGATTTCAGGGAAGTACGATTATGGAGGGACTTGCAAGGGACGGCTATGATACCTGGTGCGTGGGGGGCGTGGCGTTTTTTGACAAACGCTCGGATATCGGAAAAGTGTTCCCCGGATATTTTCATAGAAGTTATTGGAATCCCTCTTTTGGCTGTCCGGTAAAAGACAGCACGAAAAACCAGGTGGATTTTCTTCTGAAAAAAATAGACGCCGCAGAAGAAAGCAGACATATATTTCTTTATCTGAATGTGGACGCGATTCATTATCCCAATGCTTTTTATATAGAAGGAGCCAAAACCGACAGCCTTTTAAGCCATCGGGCTGCCCTGCGTTACGCGGACAAAGAACTGGGGCGGCTGTTTGACCGGTGGAAAGAAAAGAGGGGCGATACGTTTGTCATTTGCTGCTCTGATCACGGGACATGCTATGGAGAAGACGGCTGTCAGTTTCATGGAATAAATCATCCTATCGTCAACACAGTTCCTTATAAACATTTTTTCCTGTAAAGGAAGGCAGGGATATGTCTAAAACAAATCCATACATTCAGTATATGTACAGCTATCCTCATAAAACTGCCTACCGAACCCTGGAAAATGTATCTTTAAAGGACTATGCTTACCTTCTTTCAGGTTCGGGCCATGGACTTTATCTGCATATTCCGTTTTGCCAGACAAGGTGCGGCTATTGTAATTTGTTCTCCGTTACCGGGCAGAAAAAAGAGGCGGCGGACAAATATCTAAAGGCGGTCGAAAGGCAGGCGGCGCAGTATGAGGAAATACTGTCGCCCTTTCAGCCGGAGTTTTCCGACCTGACCATAGGCGGGGGTACGCCGCTTTTTCTGGAAGAAGCCCAGTTGGCCAATATGTTTCGTATGCTGGGACAATATTTTCATTTTGCAAAAAAGCAGGAGCTGGTTGTGGAGACTGCCCCGAATCAGACGACTCATAAGAAGCTTACGATCTTAAAACAGGCAGGTGTTACAAGGGTCAGCATGGGCATCCAGAGCTTTTCAGATCAGGAATTAAAGACATTGAGAAGAGGACATTGTGCCCGCAGGGCAAGAGAAGCGCTGGCGCTTTTAAAGACTTTTGATTTTCCCTGTGTCAATGTGGATTTTATCTATGGGATTCCGGGACAGACGACGGAAAGCCTGCTTGCTTCCTTAAAAGAGGCGCTTTTCTACAGGCCGGATGAGATTTTTCTCTATCCGCTGTATATAAAACACGGCGCCATATTAGAACGCTGCCGAAAGGAAACTTTTGTGCCAGACTATGCGCGGGCGTTAGGCCAGTACCGGGAAGCCGCCCGGTATTTAAGAAGCGAAGGTTTCCGGCAGGACTCCATGCGCAGGTTTGTGCGGGGCGAAGAGAAAAGACCTTTTCAGGAATGCGGCTTTGGGACGTCCCTGGCGTTGGGATGCGGAGGACGAAGCTATCTGGGAAATCTGCATTTTTGTACGCCCTACGCCGTAACCAAAGAGGAAAGCCTGCGGCAGATCGAAGCGTTTGAACATACAACGGATTTTTCCAGAATCACCCACGGAATTTTGTTGTCCGAAGAAGAAATGAAAAGGCGCTATCTGATCCGCCATCTTCTGATCTGTCCGGGACTGTATATGAAACGATATGAACGGCAGTTTAAAAGCCGGGCTTTGGAAGATTTTCCTGTCCTGACAGAGTGGATGCGCGAAGGTTTTGTCCGTATTTCCGACAATCAGGACTACCTGACGCTGACAGAGGAGGGCATGGGTCTTTCCGATTATCTGGGGCCAAAGCTGATCTCTTCGGATATATGGAGAAAGATGCAGGAATGGGAGGCAGTTCATGGACGGACAGACGGTTCTTTATAGAGGAAGTTTGAAAAGCTGTAATTACCGCTGCGCTTATTGTCCCTTTTCCAAGCATCCTGTGTCTGACCGGGAGCTTAAGAGGGATAAAGAGCAGTGGTCTTCTTTTGTCCGAACCTTTCCTGAAAAATTCCGGGAGTCAAAAAGCCGCGCTCTTTTGGTAGTTCCCTATGGGGAAGCGTTGATCCATCCCTGGTATTGGGAAGGGTTGGGGCAGATCAGTGCATCCGACCAGGTGGAGGCGGTAGGCGCGCAGACGAATGTAAGCTTTTCTGTGCAGGATTCTTTGGACATTTATATAAAAGCAGGAGGAGAGCTTAGGAAGCTGCGCATCTGGGCCACCTTTCATCCACAGATGACGACGACGCAGGTATTCGCAGAAACGTGCAGACAACTCATGGACGCAGGTGTTTTACTGTGTGCAGGGGCGGTGGGCGTGCCGGAGAATATTTCTATGATTCGGGAACTCAGGAAAATGCTCCCGGGAGAAATCTATCTCTGGATTAATCAGATGGACGGGCTGAAACGACGTTACACAAAAGAAGAAACAGAAGCCTTTCTGGAGATCGATCCATATTTTTTAAGAGAACTGCTGCCTTTTCCCGCAGATCCTTCCCGATGCCGGGGACGGATTTTTGTAGAAGGAAACGGCAAAGTACGGACCTGCAATATAGGAACCATACAGGAGCAGCCGGCCCTTACCTGCAGCCGAAAGCTATGCTCCTGCTATCTGGCTTACGGCGGAAGGTCGGACTTTATGAACCGGGTACTTTTCGGACCGTATCCTGCATTCCGCATTCCCAGGCGTCCTGAGGCGGCTTTTTTTGATATAGACGGAACGCTTATTCCGCACGGCGTATCTTCTGAAAAATATACGGTTTCTGAAGATATTCTGGCAGGCCTTGCAGCTTTGTCAAAAGAGAGGACCCGATTGTTTTTTGCTACCTCACTGCCTGTAAAAGAAGCTATGAAGCGTTGCGACCAAATAAATCATCTGTTTTCGGGAGGAATCTTCGCGGGAGGCGCGCATCTTCTCTGGCAGGAAGGGGAGCAGAAAAAAGAGCTTTTTTATTTCCTGGACGAATCCTGTCTGAAAGAATTAAAAGCAATAAAAGAAAAACTGTCTGTCCGGATTCTGACCTGCAGGCAGGGGGGACGCATATACAAAATTACCCTGTGCCGTCCGGCACACAGCTTCTGGAGTAGTCAGGATATAAAAACTGTTGAAGATACATTGGCAGGAATAAAAGACGGTTCTCTCAGATGCTTTGCAGAAGATCATTGCCTGCAAATTGTATCCGCACAGGCAACCAAGGCAGAAGGCCTGAATACCTTGTGCCGGTGGATGGGCATCTCTCCCTCACAGGCCGCGGCGGCAGGAGATTCCGAAGAGGACGAGGAGATGATGCGGATCTGCGAAAGCTCCGGTTCCCCTCTTGCAACTTCGATCTGAAACGGGTATACTAATCCTATCATACAAAAGGATAAAAGCGATGACATACAAACAATTAAAAGAAGAAATCCGAAGCGCGAACCTGATCCTTACGGGCCTGGGAGAAGACCTGTCCGGCGATCTGGAAGCGTTTTATGAAAGACTGGCAGATTTGCTTAAAGGTAAGGATTATTATATTATAACCTTGCAGGATAAGGCAGGCCTTACAAAGGCGGGCCTGCTTCCTGAGCGGATTACGGCGCCCTGTCAGGAGGACGAGCCGGCGGACAGCTGGGATCGGTATATGCACTGGTTGGGCTTTACGCTCAACCAGAAGTTGTGCGTGCTGGAACTGGGCGTCGGATTTGCCCGTCCGGAACTGATACGTTTTCCCTTTGAGAAAACCTGTTATTTTAACCGGAAATCCCGTCTGGTGCGGATACATGAGAAATTTCCGCAGCTTCCTGTGGGGAGCGTAGGACGCGGCATTTCTATAAAGAAAAATCCCGTAGGCTTTTTTATTGAAGACAGTCCGGGTGAGGAGGAAGCATGATCGCGATCATAGATTATGACGCAGGAAATATTAAGAGCGTGGAAAAAGCGCTGGTGAAGCTGGGGCAGCAGGTCTTAGTCACCCGCGACAAAGAAAAAATACTTGGCGTTGACAAAGTGATCCTTCCCGGCGTCGGCGCGTTCGGAGACGCGATGGAACATCTAAGGCAATATGGGCTTGTGGATGTGATCCGCCAGGTGGCGTCGAAAGGAACGCCGTTTCTTGGTATCTGTCTGGGGCTGCAGCTCTTGTTTGAGCGAAGCGACGAGGCGCCCGGTGTGGAAGGCCTTGGCATTCTGAAAGGGGAGATCTTAAAGATTCCCGACCAGGAAGGGCTTAAAATTCCTCATATGGGATGGAACTCGCTGTCTCTCCAGCACGACGGCAGGCTGTTTCGGGGAATCAAGGGAGAACCGTATGTGTACTTTGTTCACTCCTATTATCTGAAAGCAGAGGAAGAAAGAATCGTCAAAGCGGTCACCGAATACAGCGTCAAAATTCATGCGTCGGTGGAAAAGGATAATGTGTTTGCCTGCCAATTCCATCCGGAAAAGAGCAGCGATACTGGACTTCATATACTGAAAAATTTTGCGGATCTTAAGTAGATTTTGGCGCCATGGAGGAAAAGGTATGCATACAAAAAGGATCATCCCCTGTCTGGACGTGAATAATGGACGGGTAGTAAAAGGGGTAAATTTTGTGGATCTTAGAGACGCCGGTGATCCGGTGGAGATTGCGGCGGCGTATGACAGGGCGGGAGCGGACGAGCTGGTGTTCTTGGACATTACGGCCTCTTCGGATGCCAGAAATACGGTGGTGGACATGGTGCGCCGGGTAGCGGAGACGGTATTTATTCCTTTCACCGTAGGCGGAGGCATCCGAACAGTGGAAGATTTCAGAGTTTTATTAAGAGAAGGTGCGGATAAAATCTCGGTCAATTCCGCCGCCATTATGCGACCGGAGCTTATTAGCGAGGCGGCGGACAAGTTCGGAAGCCAGTGTGTGGTGGTAGCCATCGACGCTAAGCGGCGGGCCGACGGGAGCGGCTGGAATATCTATAAAAACGGCGGCAGAGTAGACATGGGGATAGACGCGGTGGAATGGGCGGTGAAAGCCTGTCGTCTAGGCGCCGGAGAGATCCTTTTAACCAGTATGGACTGCGACGGGACAAAGGCAGGTTATGACATAGAACTGACCCGCACGATTGCGGAAAACGTACAGGTACCCGTTATCGCTTCCGGCGGCGCAGGGACGCTTGCACATTTCAAGGAAGCATTGACCGAAGGAAAAGCCGACGCAGCATTGGCGGCTTCGCTGTTTCATTATAAAGAATTGGAAATATGCGAAGTAAAGGAGTATTTGCAAAAGAACAGTATACCCGTACGGGTGTGATAAAAAACAGCAACGGAACGGACAATGCCCGAGAGAAGTTGCGGAACTTTAAATGGAGGTACAAAAGATATGGGAATGATTCAAAATGATTGGCTGGAGCCTTTAGCTCCGGAGTTTAAAAAACCTTATTATGCAGAGCTTTACAAAAAAGTAAAAGAGGAATATGCCACAAGAAAGATTTTTCCTCCGGCGGACGATATTTTTAACGCCTTCGAATTTACGCCGCTGTCTCAGGTCAAAGTCGTGATCCTGGGTCAGGATCCGTACCATGGAGACGGACAGGCACATGGATTGTGCTTTTCCGTAAAGCCGGATGTAGATATTCCGCCGTCATTGGTAAATATTTACAAAGAGCTGCACGAAGATCTGGGACTCTATATCCCCAACCATGGCTATCTGGAGAAATGGGCAAAACAGGGCGTAATGCTTCTTAACACTGTGCTGACCGTGCGCGCCCACCAGGCCAATTCTCACAGAGGTATCGGATGGGAGGAATTTACGGATGCCGCCATTCGCGTCCTGAACGAACAGGATCGTCCTATGGTATTCCTTTTGTGGGGAAAACCGGCGCAGATGAAAAAATCCATGCTGCATAATCCTAAGCATCTGATCTTGACAGCGCCTCATCCAAGCCCTTTGTCAGCACACAGAGGATTTTTCGGCTGTAAGCATTTCAGCAAGACCAACGAGTTTTTGGAGGCCAACGGACTTACGCCCATTGACTGGCAGATAGAAAACCGGTAAAAATAAGTAAAAAACCAAAGACCGCCGTAAAAGCAAAAGGTTCCCTGCTTTTACAGCGGTTTTTTACGCGTTTTTATGAAGCGCAATATTTTTAAATGCGGTGCTGAGCATCAGCTTGATCCGGTTCAGCTGATTTACTTCACTGGCTCCTGGGTCATAATCAATGGCTACGATGTTGGCTTCCGGGCGGCGGTGTCTGAGTTCCTTGATGACGCCTTTTCCTACGATATGGTTTGGCAGGCAGGCAAAAGGCTGGGTGCAGACAATGTTCGGCGTACCGTTCTCCAAAAGTTCCAGCATTTCTCCTGTCAAGAACCATCCTTCTCCGGTTTGATTGCCGAGAGAAACAATTTCTTCCGCCATCTGCGCCATATGGTCGATATCGGAGGCGGGAGAGAAGTGGGTGCTTTTTTTCAAAGCTTTATTCGCCGGTGTGCGGAAAAATTCCAGTGTTTTAATGCCGATGCGTCCCATGCGGGCGGCAGATCGCTTTTTGCCCAGATATTGCGCGCGAAATTCCGTATTCTTAAAGCAATACAGGAGAAAATCCATCAGATCCGGTACAACAACCTCCGCGCCCTCCGATTCCAGCAATTCCACCAGGCCGTTGTTGGCGGACGGGGAAAATTTGACAAGAATTTCACCTACGATTCCCACCCGGGGCTTTACTTCATTGCTTACCAGAATGTGGTCGAAAGCGTCCACGATCTCTTCGCACAGTTTCTTAAACCCGTTCCAGGAAGGGTGCTTTTGCATAAGAAATGCCTTGCAGCGCCCATTCAGCCGTTCGTAGGTCTTGTTGGATTCTCCCTTTGCCAGCTCGTAGGGGCGCGTATGGTACAATACCTTCATAAACAGATCCCCGAATACCAGCGCATACAGCCCTTTGTAGAGCATCTGGGGCGTATATTTAAATCCCGGATTTTTCTCAAGTCCGCTTAAGTTGATGGAAATAACCGGAATGTCCGGATGTCCTGCTTTCTCCAGCGCGCGTCGGATAAATCCTATGTAGTTGGATGCCCTGCAGCCGCCTCCGGTCTGGGAGATCAGGATAGCAGTCCGGGTAAGGTCATATTTTCCTGACTGCACCGCTTCCATAATCTGTCCTATGACGATCAGGGACGGATAACAGGCGTCATTATTCACATATTTAAGTCCTAAGTTGACCGCGTCCCTGCCTGCCCTTGGGAGCACGCTGATCTTAAATCCGCAGGAGCGGAAAGCGGCTTCTAAAAGATTAAAATGGATCGGCGACATATCGGGACAGAGGATGGTGTAATTTTTACGCATTTCTTCCGTAAAGACCACCCGTTCATAAGCGGAGGATACGATTGTCCTCGGCTCTTTTTTCTTTTCCCGTACCCGGATGGCGCTTAATAAAGAGCGGATCCGGATGCGCGCCGCGCCTAAGTTGCTCACTTCGTCGATCTTTAAACAGGTATAGATCTTGCCGGAACCGGTCAGGATGTCGTTCACCTCGTCGGTGGTGACCGCATCCAGGCCGCATCCAAAGGAATTGAGCTGGATCAGATCCAGATCGTCCCTGATCTTTACATAATTGGCGGCGGCATACAGGCGGGAGTGGTACATCCACTGATCCATGACCCGAAGCGGTCGTTCCGCTCCGTGCAGATGGGAGATGCTGTCCTCGGTCAGTACAGCCATGCCGTAACCGCCGATGAGTTCCGGGAGTCCGTGGTTGATCTCTTTATCCAGATGGTAAGGCCTTCCTGCCAGAACGATCCCATGGGCGTGATGTTCTTCCATCCACCGAAGCGTCTCTTCTCCCTTTTTACAGATATCCAGGCGGGTTTTTTCAAGCTCATCCCAGGCCGCTTTGGCGGCTCTTGTAATCTCATCGGCGTCCATGCCCTTTTCACCGTTAAATTCCTCTATGAGCCGTTTCGTCAGGATCTCCAGGTTTTCGAAACTTAAAAAAGGATTTCTGAAATCAAACCGCCCGGAGGAAAGCTCTTCCATATTGTTGCGGATATTTTCAGCGTATGAAGTGACGATCGGGCAGTTGTAGTGGTTGTTGGCGTCTTTAAATTCCGTGCGCTCATAAGGTACGCAAGGATAGAAAATAAACGGAATATTGTGCTGTAACAACCATTTTACATGTCCATGAGCCAGCTTCGCCGGATAACACTCAGATTCGCTTGGAATAGATTCGATGCCCTGCTCATACAGCTCGTGGGTGGATTCGGGTGATAAAACCACTTCGTATTTTAACTGTGTAAAAAAGGTATGCCAGAAGGGGTAATTTTCGTACATGTTCAGAACCCGGGGAATCCCAACCAGCCCTCTTATAGCTTTTTCGCCATGTAATGATTCATAGGAAAAAAGGCGTTCATTTTTGTAGGCGAACAGGTTCGGAGCAGGATTTTCTTTTTTCTCTTTGCCGAGTCCCCGTTCGCAACGGTTGCCGGAGATATAGCGTCTGCCGCCGGAAAACTTATTGATCGTAAGACGGCAATTGTTGGTGCAGCCGTGGCATTTGGCCATGGAAGTGGAGTAAGTAAGTTCCTCCATCTGTTCTTTTGTGAGCATGGTAGTCTGTTGGCCTTCGTAGCGCTCTCTTGCGATCAGCGCAGCCCCGAAAGCGCCCATAATCCCGGCGATATCCGGGCGGATCACTTCACATCCGGCGATGGACTCTAAACTTCTTAAAACGGCGTTATTGTAGAAGGTGCCGCCCTGGACGACGATGTGTCTGCCAAGGGAAGAAGCGTCGGATACTTTGATGACTTTAAACAGTGCGTTTTTGATGACCGAGTAGGCAAGTCCGGCGGAGATATCGTCCACGCCCGCGCCCTCTTTTTGCGCCTGCTTCACCCGGGAGTTCATAAAGACTGTACAGCGAGTTCCAAGATCAATGGGATTTTTGGCAAAAAGAGCCGATCGAGCGAAATCCTGAATGGAAAGATTCAGAGATTTTGCAAATGTCTCGATAAAGGAACCGCAGCCGGAAGAGCAGGCTTCGTTTAGCTGCACATTGTCCACTGTATGGTTTTTGATACGGATGCATTTCATATCCTGTCCGCCGATATCCAGGATGCAGTCCACATCCGGGTCGAAAAACTGGGCGGCGTAGTAGTGGGAAATCGTTTCCACTTCCCCTTCATCCAGCATAAGCGCCGCCTTGACCAACGCTTCCCCGTAGCCGGTGGAGCAGGAACGGACAATATGCGCTTTTTTCGGAAGATGGGCGAACAGATCTTTTAACGCTTCCAGCGTAATATGTAAAGTACTTCCGTCGTTGTTATGATAGAAAGAATATAAAAGGGAACCGTCCTCGCCGATCAGTGCGATCTTTGTGGTGGTGGAACCGGCGTCGATGCCCAGAAAGCAGTTGCCTTCATAGGAGGCCAGATCTTTTTTCATCACCTGTGCTTTGGCGTGACGCGCCTCAAACGCAGTAAAACTTTCTTTATCTTTAAACAGCGGTGCTAACCGTTCCACTTCGAAAGCGAGCTGAATCTTATCGTCCAGACGCTGCATTAGCCGGTCTGCGGGGACGGCTGTTTCTTTTTTTGATAAAAGCGCGGAGCCTGCCGCTGCGAACAGATGCGATCCTTCTGGTATGATTGTGTGTTCATCATCCAGGTTCAGCGTGCGGATAAATGTATTCCTGAGTTCGGACAGAAAATGAAGCGGTCCGCCCAAGAAAGCTACATGTCCACGGATTGGTTTGCCGCAGGCTAATCCGCTGATGGTCTGGTTTACCACAGCCTGAAAGATCGAGGCAGAAAGGTCTTCTTTCGTAGCGCCTTCGTTGATCAAAGGCTGAATGTCAGTTTTGGCGAACACGCCGCATCTGGCGGCAATGGTGTAAAGGGAGCGGTAATCCTTCGCG
>CAJUMT010000060.1:16130-17056 GCA_910587495.1 uncultured Lachnospiraceae bacterium
AAAGGGACGCCATCTGGTCGATAAAAGACCCGGTCCCCCCGGCGCAGATTCCGTTCATGCGCTGCTCTACATTGCCGTTTTCAAAATAGATAATCTTGGCGTCCTCGCCGCCCAGTTCAATGGCCACATCTGTCTTGGGCGCATATCTCTGGAGTGCTTCCGCTACGGCGACGACCTCTTGGGCAAAGGATATATCCAGATATTCCGCCAGTGTAAGCCCGCCGGAGCCGGTGATTACCGGATAGACGTCCATCGCCCCTAATGACTTTACCGCCCGGCCAAGCAGCATGGACAGCGTCTCCTGGATATTTGCAAAATGCCGTTCATAATCAGAGAACAAGACCCGGTCTTCCGAGTCCAGCACAGCAATCTTAACAGTAGTGGAACCGATATCGATCCCAAGTCGATAACATTTGTTCATATATCTGGCAGTCAGCCTGCCCTCACCTCACATTTTTTCTTTTGTTTTATCCCAAATATGTAAGAACGCAGACAGCGTTTTACTTGTACTATTATATGTGAAGGGAGGGGGAGAATCCATAAATATTGTGTAAAGATTTTGATTTCCGCATACTGAAAAAATAAAGCAGGAATCCGGAGGACCGATTCCTGCTTCAGCCATTATACGGGCATTATCTTATGTATTTTCAATAACTCAATGACGGTATCCATCTCATCTCGTAATGTGTGAAGTTCTTTTTTTACATCTCTTTCAAATATTTTCATGTTGAGCTGTAGGTCATCAAGTTTTTTATCCGTTCGCTCCTGTTTAAATTCCAGCACATCCAGACGATGCTCGATGCGGTCCAGCCTTTCATGGATGACGTGGATCTCTGTGGTGAGAGCATCTACAGCCACAGTGAGAGAATTTACAGTCGCAGTGAGGGAATCCATATTTACAGTGAGGGAATCCACAGTCGTAGTGA
>CAJUMT010000061.1 GCA_910587495.1 uncultured Lachnospiraceae bacterium
ATGAAAGACCACAGACACAACGCGGACTGCTACGACGAAGAAGGCAACCTGACATGTGAACGTATCGTTCGGGCGCATGAACACGAAGACAGCTGCTATGATGCGGAAGGCAACCTGATCTGCGGTTATGAAGAAGAGTATCATATCCACACGGCGGACTGCTACGACGAAGAAGGCAACCTGATCTGCGGTTATATAAACGGAGACGCGTTTGAAAATACCGCAACTTACGAAGGCGACGGCTATATTGTTACCGCTATGTACAACAACGACGCAGAGCTTCCGGAAGGCGCTGAGCTGATCGCGGAGCAGATCACCGCGGAGAGCGACGCAGAACGCTACACCCAGAGAGAAGCCGAGTACCAGGAGATGGTGGAAGACGAAAAAGCCAGCATGCGGGCGCTCTTCAAGATCGGTTTCTATGTAGAAGGCGAAGAAGTAGAGCCGAAGAGCCCGGTAGCCGTTACGATCCAGTTCCTGGATGAAGACGGACTGGCGGAAGGCAAACCGATCACGGTCGTGCATTTCGCGGAAGAAGGCGCTAAAAAAATTGACGGCAGCAATGCAAAGGACGGAAGCACAAGCTTCAAGACGGGAAGCTTCTCGGAATTTGCCATCGGTTACAGCCAGGAAAAAAAAATTGAAGTAGACGAGAACGGCGTTCTCCATATTGATGGTTCTTTTAAATATGATGCTGACCCTTTTCACATTACCTTTCATGTGAAAGGGGAAGCACAGGCGCCGGAAGGCGATTCTGCCACGGACGGAGACGCTGAGGACGAAACGGGAAATGATCCTGCAGCGGCAGAAGAAGGAGCCGCAGATGAGTCTGAGGCTGCAGCGAACAATACGATTGCATCGGTGAAAGCAGCATCCATGACGCCGGAAGACAGCATACAGCCGGAAGAGGATCTTGAAAATGAAGAACAACCTGAAATTTCTGAAGGCGGAAATGAGTCAACAGAAGATCCGAACGCCAGACTGGAGTTCATGGTACAAGAACTCGAAAGTACTGAGATCAGGAATGCAGTGCTGGGATATTTCGGGGATACGGAAGACTCCGTTACCCGCCGCGTACTTCATACACTGTCCTATAAGATGACCTATGACGGCGTAGAGCTGGATCTGAAAGACTGCAAAGTCACAGCCGTGATCACGATGGGCGCAGCGCCTGCAGACGAGCCGGCGGACGCCCCTTCGGAAGAAGCCGGGGAAGATCCGGCAGATACGTCTGATGGAGAAGATGCGGAAGTATCTGAGGGCGCAGGCACAGAAGAAGGCGGACAGGAAGATGCGGAAGCACCGCAGGACGCTGATACAGAAGAAGACGCAGAAGCGCCGGAAAGCTCTGGAAGCACAGATATGGAGGACGGCAGGCAGACAGCAGCATCAATAAAGTCAGTACGCGCTGCCAGTGTCAGCAATGTGAATGGGAACAATGCGGGAAAGTCCGAAGACGGCGAAGAAGGAATAGAGCCACTTTCTGATAATGCATCAGACATAGACGTCACTGTTACGGCACTTGAAGTAACAGCAGATGGAGAGGTGCATAAACTGGGCGCTTTCAAAGTAGATGAGGATGGCCAGAATAGAATAGTAACACCTGCATTGAAAGGCAATGTTATGGCATTTTCTGATGAAGCGGAGGCAAATCCGGAGTTTACAGTACAATATTATACCTATCTACAGATTGCAGAAAGGAATGCGGATTTTTCAAGCGATATTACGGATTCGGCACAAGGGATTTCTATTATCGATACCAGCAAAGCTGCTAATGGCGGAGAAGCTAAATTGCCGAGCAATGGTGTCACTCCAAAGACTACAAAGCTTATTGTTGAAGATATAGGGGGAGATAAAAAAGGAATTCTAAGTACTTTGCATAAAGTTAGAGTTGATAACTCACTGGAAAAAATCTATGAAGATAGGAACTTTAAGTTATTAGATTATCCAGAACTTAAAAATTTTAATAAATTTGCAACAGAATATAATCATTACGATCTGATTGAAGTTTGGGTATTGAATGAGGGAGGAAATTCAGAAAGTATAGATAATAAAAATAATGACTGGAAGATTTATAAAAATTTAGGAGAATTGCAGTTTACAAATAATGAGGAGTTGGCGGCAAAGAATCCAGAAACAATGGTTTATGTTAAGACAGGAACCATCATACGTCTGGTATCAGAGAGTAACAACGGGGATTATAACCAAAGTGCGTTGTTCTTTGATTATGATATTACAGATGGTAAAGTTTATTCAGATGAAAAATTAACGACGCTAGGCGACCGAAATTCACAAGGAACGCTGTATGTGAACACAAAACGGAAGGGAATTAATGACCTAGGTAATTATCAGGATGACAATAAAAATCCTTTGCCAGAACCGCATTTGGGTTTTGGTAATCATAATACAGGCGGTACAGGTTTGAATTTACATAAGAACGGCGATTATTTCATAAACCAAGCATCTAGTGGATATGACGGATGTTCCTTTGGGATCGTTGGAAAAAAATTGGGCGACGACAAGCTCCCGGTATTTAATGTGAGTGCGCCAGATCTCTTTGGTGAAAAACCGCAGGCTGGTAAGACAGTTGTAGAAGGTTATTCACTTGACTTTAAACGGTGCGGCGATACCTATACGCTGTCTGCTGTCAATGATGGTACTGATACAACAAAGAATCTGGATATGTTTAGGTGGAGGGGTAACTGGAATAATACGAGGAAATTGTGGACGAATAATTTCTGGCCTATGGATACATCTGCCAAGACTTATGGAACGGATGAGCATGATCTGAAATTTGGAGACAAAAGCAAGGAAAGCTTAAGAAATGCAGTCGGGACAGCAGGTACGGTCACTCTTCCCATAGGTGATGATTATGAAGATCATAACAGTTACTTCGGTATGAGCTTTGCACTTGATTTTACATTGACAGAAGATTACCTCGGTCCTCTGAACTACTGTTTCTTTGGTGATGATGATATGTGGGTATTCCTGGACGATACATTAGTCTGTGATATCGGAGGTGTTCATTCGTCATCCGGAGCGTATGTTGATCTTTGGGATTATATTGAGAAAGGTGATACAGGAAAACACATACTTCGATTTTTCTACACAGAGAGAGGAGCATCTGGTTCTACTTGTTGGATGCAGTTTACATTGCCGTCTGTAAATACTATTCCGGTCGATTATCCTTCAGGAAGTATAAAAAATACACTGACAATAAATAAAGGTGTTCATGGAACGGTTACAGATGAAAAATTTGAATTTGTAATTAATTTCTTCGACAAGAACAATCAGAAGGAGCTGATTAACTGCTATAACTATATTATAAAAAATGGTGAAGAAGAAGTACAATCTGGAAGTATTAAGACAGGTGAAAGCTTCTTTTTGGGAAATGGTGATTCTATCACTATTCGGAATCTACCGGATGGCGCACACTACACTGTAAAAGAAAAAAATTACAGTGGATATGAATCAGAAATAAATGGAGATGTAGTAGCAGATCATGAAGTAAATGGTGAGATTAACTGGGAAGCAGAGGATTGGGAGCAGGCAAATTACATTAACAAAGCCATCCCTTATGAACTTCCCGAAACCGGCGGTTCCGGTATGGAATTATATACAATAGCAGGCGCTTTATGTCTAGTGTTCGGCGCAGGTTTTATGTATAGAAAAAAATTCAGAGAAAGGAGGGCGTAGGATTCTCTTAAATCTGAACAAAAAACCAAGATTTGTGGGGTCTGACAACCCACGGCAATAAGTTTCAAAAAACAAAACAAATCTAAAAGAAAAGGAGAATGATTATGAAACAGATTAAGAAACTTGCCAGCTTATTTTTATCAATGGTCATGGCTCTTAGTATGTGCTTGTGCGTATCCGCAACAGGTGCAACGCCGCCAACAGACAGCACTCAACCAGGTAATTATCCAAATTCAACCACGAATGGTGTAACAAACTCCAGTGATACAAGATTTACGATCACAATCAACGAGACTACAGCAGGTTACACATATGCAGCATTGCAGATTTTCACAGGCGATCTTTATGTAGACGAGAGTGGTAACAAAACATTATCCAATATCGCTTGGGGTTCTGCTATAGATACGACTAAAGCTGCTGCAGAATTTAAAGTAACCGAAGATGGCAAAGAGCGCGCAATGACTGCATCAGAAGTAGCTGAGGCGATTGCAGAAGAGGCTGGAACAACATTTGATTCAGCAGAGGCGCAGGGCTATGCGACGAGGCTTGCAAACTGCCTGAAAGATGATGCTAAGGATAGTGCCGCTAAATCTGTGGCAGTCGGTGAGAAAACAGTTGATGGTGTTACCACAGTTGAGAAATATACAATCAGCGATTTGACTGCAGGCTACTACATGGTTATTAATACCGCTGTACCAGCAAATGAAGATTATACTCGTTACATGCTGGAAGTTGTTGGCGATGTAGCGGCAACACCAAAGACAGGTACAATTGAGCATGATAAATATATCAATGACAAAACGCCTGCAGGTGTAGAAGGTGTAGATTATGTGAAAGCTAACGACGCACCGATCGGCGAGACAGTAGATTATGTCATTCCAGTTAAATTACCGGAGAACTTTGATTCTTATAAAAACTATTATCTGCAGTTCCAGGATGCTTTGATGAAGGGCTTGGAGTTAGATGCTGATTCTATAAAGGTGCAGGTAGTTACTGACAAGACTCTTACGGATGGCAAGAGCGTATCAGATAAAGATGCAGTTAAAGCAATAGTAGACGCATTAGATGATCAAACTAATTCAAAGGATATAACGGCTAATTTCAATAAGCTGGATAGAGAGATTAACAAGGCTCTTGTTGAACAGTATAAGTTACCAGTGACTGAGGGAACTCTGCTTCAGGTATGGAATACTAATCTGAAAAACATAGCTGATGCTAGCACATTATTCGGCAATAATACATGGATCATCCTTACTTATAGTGCAGAACTCACTGCAGATGCTGTGATCGGAATCCCGAATACCAACTATGTAAAGATTGTTTATGATAATAACCCGAATGATACCGGAAACGGCGAACCGGATAATCCAGAGAATCCTGATCCGCAGAATCCGAAGGGTGAAACTCCGAATAAAGATGTTGAAACTTTCACCACAGAGTTGGCAATCCTGAAAACAAACGGGACCGAGATTCTTCCGGGCGTAGAATTTACTTTAACATCTTCTAATGCTGTAGCTATCAGCCTCGTAAGTTCAGAAGTATTTGTTGAAGATGCAGATGGCGCATATTGGAAATTAAAGAACGGAACGTATACTTTAACTGCTCCGGTTACCACTGGGGGTACGGACGATACGTCAGACCAGTATGCTTCAACCACACAGAAATATAGCAAAACAGTTCAGCTTACCACTACAAAGAAAACAACTGGTGATGTAGCAGTAGTTGGAACTGTAGATTCCCAGGGACGTGTAGTATTTACAGGTTTAGGCGAAGGTGATTATAAACTGAGCGAGACAAAAACTCTGCCAGGATATAACACAATTGATGACATTGAATTTACAATTACCTTTAATGCGAATGGAGATAAAACATTCACATCCTCTAATCCAAGTATAATTGTTGGCAAAGGTAATAATACATTTGAGTCTACGATTATCAACCAGTCCGGTTCCCTTCTTCCGTCCACTGGTGGTATCGGTACTACAATCTTCTATGTAGTCGGCGGTATCCTTGTGATCGGCGCTGGTATCCTTCTGGTAACCAAGAGACGCATGAGAGCACAGTAAATAAGCATATATACATAAGATTGATGTTCTTATAATATACACCTTAGTCGGGGGCGGTTCGCCCGTCTCCGGCTGTGCCGCACAGGCTGACACCTTCTCGTGGTGTGCGGTGAGCAACGGAGCATTCGTATCCGGCAGACGTCAGCAGGCGGGGGAAGACCGCCGTACAAACTTATTGTGGGGAAACCTATGGAAGAAGAAAAAGTAGTAGAGAAAGAGAAAAAGGCGAAGAAAAAGAGGCGGGGGCCTTCGATTTCCACGATTATCCTGGTCGTGATTCTGCTGGCAGGCGTGGGGATCTTATCCTACCCGACGGTCAGCGACTGGTGGAATTCCATGCACGCGACCCAGGCGATCGCGGGCTATGTGTCCGCGGTGGAAGGTATGTCGGCCCAGGAGAAAGAAGAGCGGCTGGCTGCGGCCCATGCTTTCAATGAATCCCTCCCCAACGGCGCGAATTTTACCCTGGATGATGCGAAGCTGGAGGAATACCGCAGCATCCTGGATATTACAGGCACCGGTATCATGGGGTATGTCCAGATATCGGCCATCGGCGTGAATCTGCCGATCTATCATACGGTGGAGGAATCAGTCTTACAGATCGCCATCGGCCATATTCCGGGAACGTCCTTTCCCGTAGGCGGGGACAGGGTACATACGGTGCTTTCTGGGCACAGGGGCCTGCCCAGCGCGAAGCTTTTTTCCGACCTGGATCAGATGGTAGAGGGAGATACCTTTACGGTCAACGTCATGGATCAGACCATCACCTATATGGTGGATCAGATCCGCATCGTGCTGCCGGAGGAGACAGACGAGCTGGCGATCCAGCCGGGCGAGGATTTCTGTACGTTAGTAACTTGTACGCCTTACGGCATCAACACCCACCGGATGCTGGTGCGCGGACGGAGAATTGAAAATATTGTCGGCGAGGTCGTAGTGACGGCAGAGGCAGTGAGGATACCGAATTATATCGTGATCCCGGCGGTCGGGATACCGATCCTGTTTATTGTATTGGTTATCATGCTTATCTATTACCGCAAAGTCGGGCCGAAGAAGACCAACGAGCAGATATTAGATGAGATCAGGAAACAATAAAGATTGTTGTAAAGGAGGAAAGGACCATGAAAATAAGATGGAAGAAGCCGAGAGGCTGGCCCACGCGGCGGGTATTATGTCCGGTATTGGCGTGCGTACTGGCTCTTGGCACGGTAGTGGCCGCGCCTTTATGGAAAGAAGAGGTGCAGGCAGCCGGGATGATTGACCTTGAAAAGAAATGTTCTGTAACAGTAGAGCCGATGGACGCCGCCGGTGACAGCGAATTTCTGGAAGATTTTGCCAAAGCCGGTGTGGTGGTCGATCTCTATCAGGTAGCCAGTGCGAAAGAAGTCCCCGGCTACGACACATATACTTATGATTTTCCGGAAGCATATAAAAGCCTGGCGGATCTTGTACTGAAGGAAAATGTTACCAATGATGACTGGAAAGCGGCGGCGCAGGAGGCGGCGAAGCTTGCCCTGGATTCCGGCGAAGCGCCAAAGCCCACACTTGCGGATCAGGATTTGAATACTCCGATCACAGGCCTGGACAGCGGGCTGTATCTGGTCATTGCCAGGGGAAAGGACCTGACGGAAGTCAGCAAATATATAAAATATACAGAGACGGAGGACGGTAAGCAGGTGCTTGACACCATAGCCATGTCCGGCCAGTATATTTATATGTTCGCGCCGATCCTGATTTCTCTTCCAACCAAGGAGAGCGTAGACGGTTCCATAAATACCGCGAACCCGGGCGACTGGATCTATGACCCGACCATTTCACTCAAATGGGAAGCCGACAGACGATTCGGCCCGCTGGAGATCGTGAAATCTCTGCAGGCGCTGGAGATGAGCGAGCCGGCGACTTTTGTATTTAGTGTGGAAGCGGTGCTGGATGGTGAGAATGTCTACAGCGACGTGGTGACCATCACCTTCACGGAGCCGGGCGAGCAGGCGGTCTTGATCGAGGATAAGATCCCCGTGGGCGCCGAAGTTACGGTTACAGAGGTGTACAGCGGTGCGGTTTATACGGTATTAACCGATGTATCCCAGACGGTGACGATTGCAGCCGACCAGGTGGTAGGCGTGGAATTTATCAATAATTACAGCCGGACGGAGCATGGCGGCGGGTCGGTCGTCAATCACTTTGATCATACAGACGCGGGCTGGTCCTGGACCTGGACCCGGGATGACGGACAGCAAGGAGGTACGCAGTAATGAAGAAGAATTATAAATTCCTTGCGGTACTGGCCGTCGTACTGGTCCTGGGGTCGTCCATAGGCAGCGCGTGGGCGTATTTTACCACATATACCAGCGCTAAAGGCGGCTATGTCATGAAGTTGGGCGACGAGACGGAGATCGGGGAGAAATTTTCCGAGTGGACCAAACACGTTTCTATTACCAGCGATGAAAATTCGGAGCCGGTATATATCCGTGCAAAAGCGTTCTGCGGCAGCCAGTACACCCTGGTGTACAGCAGTGCAAACAATAAATGGACGGAAGGCGAAGACGGGTATTATTATTACAGCGATATTGTTTATGGCGGTCAGGCGACCGAGGAACTTTTAGTGAAGATCGAGAATGTTCCCGAAGGCGAGGACGCGGACAGTTTTGACGTGGTAGTGATCTATGAGACTACGCCGGTGCTCTATCATGAGGACGGAACGCCTTATGCGGACTGGTCGCTCGTTCTGACGGACAGGGCTGCGGCAGCGACGGCGGAAGGAGGAGAATAAATGATAGGCAAGATCAAGAGATTTATAACCTCCCCGGCCGGGACGCTTGCGGCATTTGCGCTGGCGGCGGTACTTCTCTTAGGTTCCAGTATCGGAGGGGCCAGGGCGGCGCTTACTTATTATTCTAACACTTACAGTTCCCGGGTGCGGATGGACGACATCGGCGTGAGCCTTTTAGAGAACGGGACGAAGATCTCCTGGCGCGATTATGACAGCAAGGGAGACGGTTCCTGGAATGAGGCGACCGGCGTGCTTCTGGAACATATGCTGCCGGAAGGCGAGCAGTTCAAGATCGGTAAGACTTATGAGGAGAAGCTTTCCGCGGCCAACAGCGGCACCATCAATCAGTACGTTCGTGTGAGCCTGTATAAATACTGGCTGGATAAGGACGGAAACAAGGTGCAGGAGCTTGACCCGGATACGATCAAGGTGGAGCTTGATAATGCCGGGGACGGCGGCGTGTGGCTGGTAGACCAGGATGCGGCGACGCCGGAACGTACGGTGCTGTATCACAGTAAGCTTCTGGAAGCGGGGCAGGAGACGGTTCCGTTTACCAAGAGCCTGACAGTTGACAATGCCATCGTCACCGATGTGTCCCAGAAGACGGAGACGGTCAATAAAGACGGTAAGACATATACGAAGATTACGACGACGTATTCCTATAACGGCGCGCAGTTCTGTATGGAAGCTGTCGTGGACGCCGTACAGGAACATAACGCGGAAGATGCTATTTTGAGCGCCTGGGGCCGGGAAGTGACCATCAGCCCGGACGGTACGCTGAGTCTGAAGTAGGAGGGGAGCGCATATGAAGAAGAAAATACTTGGTATGCTGGCGCTTACAGCCATGCTCGCCGCATCTACGATGACGGCCAGCGCCGAGACGATAGAAGGCGAGAAGGATTGGAGCGTTTCGTTTACAGATAAAAATAAAATGGTCAGTAATTTTACTACGGCTGATCTGAATGAGATTGTTTCCGGCATGCAGCCGGGGGACGAGGCAATCTTTGAGATTGCCCTGACCAATAAGAACAGCAAGAAGACGGACTGGTATATGACCAACAAGGTGCTGTATTCTCTGGAGGACAGAAGTATCAACTCCAAGACCGGCGGCGGCGCATATACTTACAAGCTAACATATACGGATAAAGACGGTGAAGTAACGGTTCTTTTTGACAGCGACACGGTAGGCGGCGAGAAAGTGAGCCCTGCGGGCGAAGGTCTGCATGCGGCGACGGACGCGCTGGAAGATTTCTTCTATCTGGATACCTTAAGCAAAGGCCATAACGGGCAGATCAGCCTGACGGTAGCATTAGACGGCGAGACCCAGGGTAATGACTACCAGAATACGCTGGCGGATCTGCAGATGCAGTTCGCGGTGGAGATGTCGAGGAACAGGCCGACCACGCCCCCTTCGTCCCACAGAACCCCCCGGGATCCGGATCCGCAGCCGGGACAGCCGACGCCTACGCCGGAAGCAGAGCCGGGACGCGGCACTTCTGTCGTCATGACAGGCGATAATTCCAGGGTTGCGACCATGATCACGGTATCCTGCGTAAGCGGCGCTTTGCTTTTGATCCTTTCCCTGTATGGACTGGTGGAGCGCAGAGAGAAGGAGAAGGTAAAGGAGGCGAGGACGGATGAAATGTCTTAAAAGAATGTTTGCGGTTTTGCTTTCTCTGATCGTGGCAGGTTCCATGTGCGTACCTGCGCAGGCGGCGAACAGCAAGTATACTTATACGATACGTTTCCTCGTCGGCGCTCAGGGCAAATTCGACGGCGTGCATAACGCCAACAGCGACGGTGATTTCTCCGGTGACGGCAAGGTCGTCACCTTCCAGCGGGAGGCCGGTTCGCGTGTGAATTTCGCCCAGAACATGGTGGCTCTGGACAACGGTGTGAAATATTATGTCAAGGGCATCCGCGAGAGCGGCAAGGATAACAATACGGTAAGCAACAGTTCTTTCGTTGTAGAGGGCGATATGGACTATGTGGTGGCCTACGGCGTGCTGGGTAATTCCGTGGCCTACACCATCAACTACCAGGACAGGAACGGCAACGCTTTAGCGCCCAGCGAGACTTATTACGGCAACGTAGGCGACCGTCCGGTCATTGCTTACTTATACATTCAGGGGTATCAGCCCCAGGCTTACAATCTGACCCGTACTTTATCGGAGAATGCAGCCGATAACGTATTTACTTTCATCTATACGCGTGTCAGCCAGAACAACGGCGGAGGCGGCAGCGGAAGCAGCGGCGGAGATGACGATGATGACGGCGGCGGCGCGGGAGCCGGAGGCGGCACAACCCCCGCACCGGGAACAACGACGCCTGCTCCGGGCGCAGGTGACGGCGGTGCAGGAGCCGGTGGAGACGGTACAGGCGCTGGCGGTGCAGGAGGCGCTGGAGAAGCGGGCGCAGGCGGCACAGGCGATGACGCGCAGGCAGGAGGCACCGGAGATGGTACGGAAGATACCGGTCCTCAGGAGATCGTAGACCTCGGCGATGAAGACGTGCCGTTGGCCAATATGGAAGGCGGCGAGGATGGCGAAACAGACGTAGACGCGTCAGATTTCGCAGTTATGATGGCGCTGCCGTTCTCTGCGAAGGTCGGCATCGTTTCAGCCATTATCCTGCTGGCGGGAAGTATTGTATGGCTCTTCCTGGCAAATAAGAAAAGGAAAAAAGCAAATGAATAATAGGACACTGTCAGAAGCACAGCGTCCCGCAGCAAAGGGAGGGAATTTTATTCCCGCCCTTTGTAATGTTGCAGGGACTTTGATATTATTAACCGTGATTGCCTCCTGCCTGCCGATGACGATCCCCCGTTTTATGGGATATGAACTCTACAATGTGGTCAGCGGCAGCATGGAGCCGGAGATTCCCATAGGAAGCGTGGTCTATGTGGAAAGTGTCGATCCCGTGGACGTGCAGGAAGGGGATGTGATCGCCTTCCAGAGCGGCGATTCGGTTGTCGTCCACCGGGCGCTGGAGAATCACAGCGTGGAAGGCGTATTTGTCACCAAGGGCGACGCCAACGAAGGGGAAGATTTTAACGATGTGCCTTACTCTGACCTGATCGGCAGGGTGAGCAGGCACTATCCCATGCTGGGCGCGCTGATGGAGATCTATACCAGCAATGTGGGTAAAGTATATGTGGTATGCTTTGCCGCCTGCGGTGCGATGCTCAACATGCTCGCCGGAAGACTGAGAGAACGGAGGAAACAGCATCGAGCGAAATAATGCCTGGAAGGGTTTGCGACTGCGTGAGCGGTCGGAAGCCCTTCCAGTCATGGGGCATTATTTGTCTTGATGCGGAACTATAATAGGAGGCGTAATGGGTAGGAAAATCAGACGTATCATTATGCTGCTTTTGCTTTTGATCTGCCTTGGCTCCGCAGGCACGGCGGCATATACAATTATCCAGTACAGAGCCAGTGAAAAACTTTACAGCGAGACGTCGAACCAGTACACGGTTCAGGCGACGGAGACGCCGGAAGCGTCTGCGGAAGAAGCAGACGAAAACAAGCCGCCGATTACGGTGGACTTTGACGCTCTTCGCCAGGTAAACGAAGACGTGGCAGGCTGGATCTACTGCGAGGGGACGGTCATCAATTACCCCGTTGTGCAGGGCGAGGATAATGATTTTTACCTGCACCGGGCTTATGATAAGACTTACAGCTCTCCCGGTTCAATCTTTGCGGACGCCAACAACCAGGCGGATTTTGCCGACGCCAATACGATCCTCTACGGACACCATATGAAGAACGGTTCCATGTTCGCCGGCCTGTCCGACTGGGCAGATCAGGCATATTACGAGGAACATCCCGTCATGTGGCTCCTGACGCCGGAGCAGAACTATAAGATCGAACTCTTCTCCGGCTATACGGCTGTGGCCGGATCGGACGTGTACACGATCTTTCCGGAAGCAGGGGATGAACTTAATACATACTTAAAAGGCGCCTTGGCAAACTCTGACTTCCGCGCCGACATAGAACTTAAAGAAGGAGACAGGTATGTGCTGCTCTCCACCTGCGCGTATGTATTCGAGAACGCCCGGTATGTGCTGCATGGACGGCTTGTGGCGGTGGAATGATGAGAACATAAAAAAGCATCCTCGCTCTTAAGTGGGGATGCTCTTTTCTAATCCTAATCCTGCCCCTGTTCTAATGCAGGTCAGCGTGGTTCAGTGTCATAGCCCATATTTCTTATACAAACTATTTCTGAAGTTCTTATCCTGTATGGCCTTTTCAAGGTCATTTGACCTTTTTTCAGCGACCAGTTTTGAATATAGCTTGTTCACGCGGTCTTCTCCTTCTTCGCGCCCCTTTTCACGCCCTTCTTCACGTCCTATCTCGACTCCATCCTGATAAATCATTTCGCCTAAAACTGTCATATGCATCAACTCCTTAATCTCTTTTAATTCGGTTGCGGTGAGAAATTTCATGGCGAGCGTATAAAGCGCCGCCTCCACACGCATCAGGTCATCTTTTTCTACATGCCCGCGCATTCCTTTGAGCAGCGTTACGGCGCGGGAAATACGCTCCTTCTGGGATATTTTGCCGCCCCGCAGAGGAATCAGTATCAGCTGCAGCAAGTCGGCGCGGTTCAGAAATCCTTTCTGCCGTTTGCGCTCCAAAACCCGCAGAATCCGGTCGGCGTCCCTGGCTTTCAGGCGGAGTACTTTGACATTGTATGTATTGATCCCTTCGCTCAGGCGGCTTTTCAGAACCTTGACTTTGGAACTGCAGATGACGCAGGTTGTCACCGGAACTTTGTAGGTGTAACTGATGATCGCTTCATAGACGCGGAATCTTCGGAGATCCTCTGTCTTGATGCTGTCGCTCTCAAATTCCGCATGCAGCCAGCTTCTGTCCTCCATCTCATAGTTGAAATCCTGCATAAAGTCCTTCGGGTTCAGATATACCTGCTCCGTGGGCGCGACGCGGCGCATTTTTTCTTTGACCCCAAGCAATGGCAGAAGCTCTTCCCCAAAGAGCTGCGCCGCTTCCTTTAGAACCCGATCCTCCAAAGGCTGATCTTTGGCCTGTGCCTTCAAATCAGCTTTTGCAGGCTTTGTTTCTTTTTCCTGTTTCCCCATATGTCCTCCTTTTTAAGAATATCATATGAGGGACTGTCTTTATTATAAAGTTTTTTGTATGGCGGGGCAACCAGTTCTTCATGATTTAACAAATATTTTTAAATATTGCCGCCCTGCCGCGCACCAATACCTATTCTGCTAAACAACCAATCAATCAAACCATTTTGTATTGTGGATTTTTGCCTGATCACAGGCCAGGAATAAGCGGAAAATGAAATCTCCGCTGAAAATAGATCGACAATCCCTCATTCGGATTAAAAAAATTTCTGTAAACATGTGTAGTATAGCACATGGCTGCTTTTTATGCAATTCCTTTCATTAACCAGTCATAATTGTCTTTGTTTCCCATAACATAAATATTTTCCATAAGATTGTTAAAGGATTCTTCTTTTGCAAGATTGACCGTATATTGACAAATTCTTCTAAATTAAGTACAATTTATTTGGTTCTCATATCTAGGTGTTTTTCTTGGCATTACATTGTGGTTGGAGGTGCTTTGAGTGGATATTTCAAATTCGATACTACTAAATCGCTTTTTTACTCGAAACACCTTTAAGCAAATAATAGATGATGGGGAAAGTCCGGCATACATGGCAGCGATATGTAGGTATATAGTTGATTACTCGTGTAAAACCAACCAAGAATGTATCAGTGAAATTTACCAGTACCTTAAAAGTGAATATCAAAATGAGTATTATTATAAAAACACTCTGCTAAATAAACTTTTACTTGGCGTCCATAGCCCGCGTACTACAACAGCACTGACGGAAGTCCCTGTTGGAAACTCTAAAGCTGATTTTATTTTAATAAATGGAAAGGCTATTGTTTATGAGATAAAAACTGCATTGGATAATTTTGATCGACTGGACGGCCAGATAGAAGATTACTATAAGGCTTTTTCCAGGGTAGTCGTAGTTACATCAGAAAAGAATTATAATGATGTGCATCAAAAGCTCAGAGATTCTCCCGTAGGGATTTGCTTATTAACCAAAAAGGGGACACTGAGTGTTCGCAAAGAACCAATTGAATACTGTGGTACACTTTCTAAACCTATTATGTTTAAGATATTGCGTAAAAACGAATATGAGAAAATCATGATTAAATATTTTGGTTCATTACCGGATGTATCGCAGTTTGAATATTATAGGAAGTGTCAAACTTTATTTGAGTCATTATCAACAGATGTTGCTTACAAACTGTTTGTTCAAGCATTAAAATTGCGGATAAAAATCGATATTGTAGAGTATTCAAAAATCCCATACGAATTAAAGTTTTTGATATATTTTTCAAATTATAAGAAAAGTGACTATGCAAAATTAGATCACTTTTTAACTACATAGGAGGATATTATGTATTTTCCGATTTTGCGCGGTCGCCAATTTGAGCTTTTAGCCCTTCGTGAGTGTGTAGCAGTCAATGTATACGATATAGAAAAATTACAATATACTTCGAAAAAGGTGTGAATTTCCAGGTTTAAAAGTACAGATGGTCTTTATCATTGATTCGTCTGCTTAAATATCCAGATAAATTTCCGCATTGCCAAACGGGGAAAAATGGTGTAAGATGCATTGGCAGGAGGAAGAGATAAAATGAAACAGATGAAGAATAATATTATGCTGCTTTTGACGGCTTTGATCTGGGGCTGCGCGTTTGTGGCGCAGAGTGTAGGCATGGAATATGTAGGCCCGTTTACGTTTAATTCCGTAAGGTGTATTCTGGGAAGCATTGTACTGATCCCCGTTATCTTTTTGATGGACGGTATGAAGAAGAGGGGCGGCATGAGCGAAGCGGATATAAAAAAGGAACGCGGAGATACAAGGACGCTTTTAGCAGGCGGGATCTGCTGCGGCGTGGTTCTGGCGGCGGCCAGCAGCTTGCAGCAATTCGGCATTCAGTTTACTACGGTGGGAAAAGCGGGGTTTATCACGGCCATGTATATCGTCCTCGTTCCGATTTTAGGCGTTTTTCTTGGGAAAAAGCTGCGCCCGCTGATCCTTTTATGTGTGGGGATCGCTGTCACAGGGCTTTATTTTTTGTGTATGACGGAGAAGCTGACGCTGGGCTTTGGAGATCTTTTGGTACTTTTGTGTGCCTTTGTATTTTCCATACATATTTTGGTTATTGACCATTTTTCCCCGTTGGTGGACGGCGTGTACATGTCCGCGATCCAGTTCTTAACAGCCGGGATTGTCTGCGCGGTGCCCATGCTGATCTGGGAGCATCCTGCGATGAGCAGTATTCTCGAAGCGTGGATGCCGGTTCTGTATGCGGGAATCATGTCTTGCGGCGTGGCTTACACTCTGCAGATCCTGGGGCAGAAGAATGCAGATCCCGCGGTGGCGTCATTGCTCCTTAGTTTGGAATCCGTATTTTCTGTGCTGGCGGGCTGGGTGATCTTAGGGCAGGGCTTAAGCGGGAAAGAACTGTTCGGGTGTGTGCTGATGTTTGCGGCGATCCTGTTGGCACAGATGCCGCAGAAGAAGCGGAAAACAGAATAGATAAAACTCAGGCAGCGCATGAAATGCGCTGCCTGTATTGATTATTCCGGCGCATGCGCTCGCAGCATGGCAATCTCTTCTTTGTAGGGGGCTCGCGTGTTTTTTGGATCGCCGTCGATCGGAACCCAGGGCGTTTCCAGTATTTTTGGCACGTCCGCGAAATCCGGATGGTGGACGATGCGATGCAAAGCTTCGAACCCGATATGCCCTTTCCCTAGATTTTCATGCCTGTCCTTGGCGGCGCCGCGGGGGTTTTTGCTGTCATTGATATGGAAAACGGCGATCTGGTCTTTTCCGAGTACCTGATCGAAGCGCTCCATGACTCCTTCAAAATCTTCTATAATATCATAACCGCTGTCGTGGGTATGGCAAGTATCAAAGCACACCCGCAGGCGGTCTTTTTTTGCCACGCCGTCATAGATGGCGGCAAGTTCCTCGAAGGTGCGTCCGATTTCGGAACCTTTACCTGCCATGGTTTCCAGAGCGATCAGGCAGTCCGTATCGTCTGTCAGGACTTCATTGAGGCCTTTTATGATGGAAGCCGTTCCGGTTTCCACGCCCGCCCCTACATGCGCGCCTGGATGGAGGACAAGGATGCGGCTTCCCATGGCGGAGGCGCGCGTAAGTTCCAGCTTCAGGAAATTGACAGCCAGTTCATATGTTTCCGGTTTTACCGTATTGGCCAGGTTGATGATATACGGAGCGTGTACGATAAATTCCTGTATTCCCTTTTCTTTCATCAGAGCCTGCGCAGCCTCAATATTCAGTTCGCTGATTTCTTTGCGTCTCGTATTCTGCGGCGCGCCTGTATAGAGCATAAAAGTATTG
>CAJUMT010000062.1 GCA_910587495.1 uncultured Lachnospiraceae bacterium
AATATATCAGATATATGGGTTTGGTTGTAAAACACATTCATGCGTTTGTCGTGATGGAAAATGTGCTTGCGCTTTTGCGTAATGTGTTATAGAATAAAAACAGGCATAAATATGAACAAATTGTAAACATGCACGTTTTTGTTTGAAAAAGCCTAATTATCAGAATATTCTGATAATTGCCCCCTGAAAGCAGGTCTGGAAACCATTGATTTTAGCTGGTTTTTTAAGGGATACCGTAGAAATGGGATAAGCCCGAGTAAGGGCATTGTATTGACGCAGCATTATGGCAATTAAAAACATTGCCATAGTTAAGCTGTGTCTGATATTTCGGTTGTAGTCTATAAAAGATTTTCATATTGAAAAAGTGATCAGATATCTGAACAGAACCGGTCGGTTCTTAGAATTCCTTAATATAAATGAACAGAATATTTATGCCTAGAAAAGGGAAAGAAGAATGTTAGACAGCAGGGAGGGGATGTCTTTTGAGCCGGGACAGTTAAAAGCGGCTTTGCAGATTCGGTATGTGAAACGGTGGTTTAGGCTTTTGATAAAATGAATTAGATATGGAGCAGCTACCATGGATAAGAAAGTTGACATAATAAAAGATGCTGATCGCAAAAGTATTGTCGTTATCAATGACCTGCGTTTCAAGGGGAGAAGGAGCGTAGATTGGAACATTGTTGAGAATTGTCTGAAAGAATATATCGGTCAGTGTGCAGAAATTACGGAAACATCAGACATAGTGTACATAGGCGCAGATTTTCCGGACGAGTTTGCGCATTCAAAGGATACAAAGGAATTAAGGGGTGCGAATATGTATGCAAAGGCAAATTCTTCAGGAATTATCAAAGAGATGATTGAAATTGCAACGAACAAAACATTTGCGGAGAATTATGCACAGAAGCATAATACAGATGCAAAATTCGGTTGGTACAGGTATGATACACGTTTTGCAATTCCTGTTTATGATGATGTGGGCGAACTGGTCAGGTACAATATCTTTAAGCCAAGGATATTGGTGCGTCATGCAAAAGACGGAAAATTGTATCTATATGATATTTTAAGAACAAAAAAAGAAACGAGCAAGCCGCTTGAGCAATAGCTGTACGGTCGAAAAACTCATTTCTTTATAAGTTGTATTCTAAAGGCGTACGGTAGTTTTGTCAAGAGTAAAATTTTTGCACAGAATGGGAGGAAGAAAGATGTCAGATAACAGTGAAGGAATGTCTTTTCGTTCATGGCAGCTGGAAAAAGCATTACAGGTTCGTTATGTGAAACTGCATTTTGGGTTGAGGATGGTAAGGGATACCTGGCTTCCGATGAACAAAGTATCAGCGATTCGAGGCGGGATCGGAGAGATGCTGCTGCGCGCGAATTGTATCCGGGACCGGCAGTGCGGCAGATGCGATTTTGAGTCGGAGTGTATTGTCAGAAGGACGCTTTATTCACGGTTTGATAAAAAACCGGATTTTGTGACGTCCGGGGACAGCGTCGGATATGTATTAGAGTGCGAGAATTATGAGGAAAATTTTTATGAAGGGGATATCCTGGAATTTCATCTGATTCTGTTTGGAAAGACAATCGTGTATTTCAGCCAGTTTCTGCAGGCAGTCTATCAGCTTGGTATGGTGGGCATCGGGAAGGCGCATGCCAGGTATGAGGTTGTATCTGTCAAAAATACAGTGGGAAAGGAAATACTAAGAGGGTCAGAAGTTCTGATGGATTTGTATCAGGTGTGGACTTTATGGGATTATGTGTACTATCGTCAGAAAAACCTCGCCGATTCTGCAGTCCTGGATCGCATCCGTTTTAAAACTCCGGTGAGCCTCAAATACAGAGGAGAGAACCAGCGGACTTTATCGCTGGAAGCTATCATTCCGGCGCTGTGCAGAAGGATTTATATGCTTGACTGCTTTGAAGGATTGGCATGTGATATGCTGCAGTGGAAAGGGACGTATCCGAAAGTACTGGCAGAACAGTCGGAATTGATTTCTGTCTACAGATATTCTAGCACGCAGGATCAGAAGATGCCCCTGCGCGGGATCAAAGGTGAATTGTGTCTGGAAGAGATTCCGGAAGAATTGCTTCCACTTTTATTAGCAGGAGAAGTAATGCATATCGGGAAAAATACGAGTTTTGGATTTGGGCGGTATCGTGTATATGGAAGATAAACTGTTTTGGAAAGGTTTGGACAATTGGAATTGAAAACAACTAAGGGATATGGTAGACTTATGGGCAGATATGAGCAGAAAAAAGACCTAAACAGCGAAGTTATAACAGGAGGAACCACATGATTCATAAATTAATTAAGAAGATACAGAAAACAGACGCTCCTATCGTAGTAGGGCTTGATCCCATGCTTTCTTATGTGCCAGAACATATCCAGAAGAAAGCATTTGCGGAGTTTGGCGAGACGCTGGAAGGCGCGGCGGAGGCAATCTGGCAGTTTAATAAGGAGATTGTGGACAAGACCTGCGATCTGATTCCCGCTGTCAAGCCCCAGATCGCCATGTATGAGCAGTTCGGGATCGAAGGGCTGAAAGCCTACAAAAAGACGGTGGATTACTGCCATTCTAAAGACCTGGTAGTGATCGGGGATGTGAAACGGGGCGACATTGGTTCTACTTCCGCCGCCTACGCTGCCGGACACCTGGGAAAAGTAAAGGTGGGCAAAAATATCTGCAGGGGACTGGATGAAGATTTTATCACAGTTAATCCGTACCTTGGTTCGGACGGCGTCAAGCCTTTTATCGACGTATGCAAAGAGGAAAAAAAGGGACTGTTTATTCTGGTCAAGACCTCCAATCCTTCCAGCGGAGAATTTCAGGATCAGCTCGTGGACGGCAGGCCTTTATATGAGCTGGTAGGTGAGAAGGTGGCTGAGTGGGGCGCGGATTTCTGCGGGGATAGTTACAGCTATATCGGCGCGGTGGTAGGAGCCACTTATCCTGAGATGGGTAAGGCGCTTCGGAAGATCATGCCTAAATCTTTTATCCTGGTGCCGGGTTACGGTGCCCAGGGCGGAAAAGGGAAAGACCTGGTGCATTACTTTAATGAAGACGGCTTAGGCGCCATTGTAAATTCTTCTCGCGGTATTATCGCGGCCTATAAGCAGGAAGCTTATCAAAACTTTGGCCCTGAAAACTTTGCCGATGCATCCCGGGCGGCGGTAGAGGCAATGATTGAGGATCTCAAAGAAGCAAGAAATTAAAAACAGCGAAAGCCCGGCTCCAGTGCCAGGGCATTGTGAGCGGCTGTAGCGGAACTATAAATAGGAGAATAGTATTGAAAACAAGAGAATTTGCCACAGTTATCCACCAGAAAGAGATTGCTTCCGGTATTAACAGTCTTTTGCTCTATACGGAAAAGATTGCAAAAGAGGCGGTGCCCGGACAGTTTGTTTCTGTCTATTGTAAAGATGGCAGCAGGATACTTCCCCGCCCCATCAGCATCTGCGAGTCGGAAAAGAAGATAGGGCTTCTGCGCTTGGTATACCGGACGGCGGGAAAAGGAACGGAAGAACTCTCCAGGCTGTCGTCAGGGGATCAGGCGGAACTGGTAGGGCCGCTTGGCAACGGATTCCCGCTCATAGACAAGAAGGCCTTTCTCATAGGGGGAGGGATCGGGATTCCGCCTATGGTGCAGCTGTTGAAGGAGCTGAAAGGTGAAGTGCAGATCATAGCCGGATATAAGGACGAGGTGTTCCTGACGGAAGAATTGAACCGGAGAGGGAATCTTTATATTGCCACTGAGGACGGAAGCAACGGCACCAAAGGAAATGTGCTGGATGCCATCCGTGAAAACGGCCTGACAGCGGATGTGATCTACGCCTGTGGCCCCAAACCTATGCTGAAAGCGATCCAGGCTTACGCCAGGGAAAATGAGATCGAATGTTATATTTCTCTGGAAGAACGTATGGCCTGTGGGATCGGCGCCTGCTTATCCTGCGTCTGCGAAACAAAAGAAATGGATGCGCATACCCGCGTAAATAAGAAACGGATCTGCAAAGACGGACCGGTGTTCCTGAGTACGGAGGTGGAATTATGAATACGAAAGTAACACTTGCCGGAGTGGAACTTAAGAACCCTGTCATGACCGCGTCCGGTACCTTTGGCTCCGGCGCAGAATACAGTGAATTTTATGATTTGGGGGCGCTGGGCGCCGTGGTGACAAAAGGCGTGGCAAATGTACCCTGGCCGGGGAATCCTACACCCCGGATCGCGGAGACTGCAAGCGGTATGCTTAATGCCATCGGGCTGCAGAATCCGGGGATTGACGTGCTGATCGAGAGGGATCTTCCGTTTTTGAAAAAGTTTGATACAAAAATTGTCGTGAATATATGCGGAAAAACAATGGAAGACTATTGCCAGGTGGTGGAGCGTCTGTCCGCGGAGCCGGTGGATCTTCTGGAAATCAACGTCTCCTGTCCCAATGTAAAAGAGGGCGGCATTGCTTTTGGGCAGAACCCAAAAGCTTTGGAAGGGATTACCCGGGAAGTGAAGAAATACGCAAAACAGCCGGTGATCATGAAGCTAAGTCCCAATGTAACTGATATTACTGAGATGGCGCGGGCTGCAGAGAGCGCGGGAGCCGATATTATTTCTCTCATCAATACGATTACAGGCATGAAGATTGATATCCACAAAAGGACTTTTGCCCTTGCCAACAAGACCGGCGGTATGTCGGGACCGGCGGTAAAACCGGTGGCGGTGCGTATGGTCTACCAGGCTGCGCATGCGGTAAAGATCCCTGTTATCGGTATGGGCGGCATCTGCACCGGGGAGGACGCCATGGAGTTTATACTGGCAGGCGCTTCTGCGGTATCTGTGGGTACTGCCAATTTCAGAAACCCTTACGCGGCCAAAGAGGTTGCGGAAGGGATAGAAGACTATATGAGAAAATATCAGATAGAAGATATCCGTTCCCTGATCGGGGCGGTTGAGTAAGGAGAAGGATATGGATAAACCAGTATTAGTTATCATGGCCGCCGGTATGGGCAGCCGTTACGGCGGACTCAAACAGATTGATCCGGTGGATGCCGACGGGCATATCATTATGGATTTTTCCATATATGACGCGGTAAAAGCAGGATTTGAAAAGGTTATTTTCATTATCAAGAAGGAAAATGAGGCGGCTTTCAGGGCAGGCATCGGAGACAGGATGGAGCGCAGGATACAGGTGGAATATGTATTTCAGGATCTTCACAATCTTCCGGACGGCTTTGAAGTGCCAAAAGGCAGGGAAAAGCCCTGGGGAACGGCCCACGCAGTCCTTTCGTGCCTTCCTGTGATCAATGGTCCTTTTGCGGTCATCAATGCGGACGATTATTATGGACAGCAGGCATTCCAGGTGATCTATGATTTTCTTTCCAACCATAAGGACACGGATAAATATCACTATACCATGGTAGGTTATCTTTTGAAAAATACCCTCACGGAGAACGGCCATGTAGCCCGGGGCGTCTGCGGGACGGATGCGGCGGGAAAACTGACTTCCATTACCGAGCGTGTCCGCATTGAGAAAAGAGAAGGCGGTCCGGCGTACACAGAGGACGGCGGCGTTACCTGGGTTCCGCTTCCTGAGGACACTGTGGTGTCCATGAATATGTGGGGGTTCAGCCAAAGTATGATGACGGAACTTCGGAACCGTTTCGCAGGTTTCCTGTCGGAAAATCTGTCGAAGAATCCGTTAAAATGCGAATATTTCCTTCCGTTCGTCGTAGACGAATTGATTCGGGAAGGAAAGGCGGACGTGACCGTATTAAAATCCCGCGACCGCTGGTACGGCGTCACCTACAAGGAGGACAAGCCGGTGGTGGTAAAGGCAGTACAGGCTTTAAAAGATCAGGGACTTTATCCGCAGAAGCTGTGGGAGTGAAACAGAAAGGGATGACAAATAATGACAGAGAGGAATACAGCAAAAAAAGAACTTTTGCTTTTTCTTGCAATAGCGTACGGGGTTACTTTTCTGATGGGAATCCCGATGTGGTACGGGAATCTAAAGGCGCTGGACACAAGCGCGTTTCCTAACGCGCAGATGATGTATCCTGCGACCGGAGTGATGCTGGCCTATCTGGTGACCAGAAAAAACGAAAGAGAATTGCCTAAGTGGTTTTACAAAATCTTTATATTGCTGACGGCAGTGATGGCAGTCTGTGCGGTGCTGTCCGTGGCGGCGCCTAAGCAGATCGCCATGCCGACCGGCGGTGAGATCTCCGTATGGACGATGGTGATACAATATATATTGTTAGGCGGCAGCATCCTGTGCTGGGTGGCGCTCCTTGCATCAGGTAAGGATGCAAGGGAAGCCTATGGACTGCGATGGAAGAACTGGAAATCATCCGTTGCCTGTATCTTACTGTTTCTGGCACTTTATTTTCTCAGAGTAGGTATTGCATTTCTGGCTTCAGGAGAAACAAAAATGCTGGCGGACATTATGACCAACCATTATGCCTGGGTGTATATGTTAACTATGCCGTTGAATTTTTTCTTTGTATTTGCTGCGTTTTTCGGCGAGGAATATGGTTGGCGGTATTATTTACAGCCCCTTTTACAGGAGCGCTTTGGATTAAGAAAGGGTGTATTGCTTTTGGGCGTCGTATGGGCACTGTGGCACCTGCCTGTAGATTTCTTTTACTATACCTCGCCGGACAAAGGACTTATTATGACGGCTTCCCAGCTGATCACCTGTGTAAGCCTTGCCATCTTTTTTGCCTATGCATACAGTAAGACCAATAATATATGGGTGCCGGTTGTGATGCATTTTTTGAACAACAATCTGGCGCCTGTGATCACCAATACCTATTCGGCAGATGTATTGGAAAATCAGGATGTGACCTGGGCTATGCTGCCTTCTGCTCTTTTGCTTAATGGACTGCTGTTCGGGTTCTTTCTGCTGTCAAAAGAATTTCGGGAGAAGAAAGAGGACGCTCCTGTTTAGGGAACTATGAAAAGGAAAAAATATTTAGATGTTATTATTATTGTTTGCCTGGTGATTTTTGACATATTAATACTATTAGGATTTGTTGCCTGGTATTTATTATTTGGCTATATAACCAGAGTATAGGGGTTTTAAGAGAAAATATTAAGTTACTTCTGCAGATTATGCCATATGAGTAATGCAAAAGAAACAGTCCGAGGCGCCGCATGGTTGGCGCTCCGGAGTGTTTTCGGTCAAGATTTGAAAATAATTCAAATATCCTGATACTTTTCCTGAAACTCTTCTACAGATTTAACATGAGCCGCGAGGCGGCACCATTCTTTCAGGCGTTTTTTATCCTGCTCTTTTTGTATATGGCTGTGCAGATCGTCAGGAATACGACCGATATCCTCCAAAAGTTCAAGGATAAGGTCAGCTTTTCCAAGCTGTCGGCCCTCTTTTCGGCCTTCTTCTCTACCCTTTTCTCTGCCTTCCTTAAGGCCTTCTTCCCGGCCAAGTTGTTTTTGTTCTCTCCGGAGATATTCCAGAGTCTCTTTTTCGTTATATTCTGCAAGTAACATATTTAACACCTCCGTTCGGCATCTTCCTAATAAATCTGACAGGATTCCCAGTTTCTGACAGGTATCCATAGCTTTATTTACTGCCTCTCTGACAGTCAGGCCATTGCTTATGTTGTCCTGTATGTATCCGATGAATTCGGAATATTCCCACAGCCGCCGACATCCTTTCATCAGTTCACTGTTGTGACCGCGGTTGATATTGAGCATCTTTACCCGACATTCTACAGCAGGAGGGACATCTTTATCCGGTTTCTGAAAGGCTTCTGACAGGAGCATTTCGGATTCGTCCGGTTCGTCGGTTCCGCCATTATAAAATATCAGGTAGTTTGGGAAAGGCAGACATATGGTGCTGCTGCAATACAAGTTGTAACCGTGCCGTTTGATATAAGCCTGATACAGGGAGGAAAAGTAGATCAGGCCGCGCAACGGCATGTTTCCGCACATGGTACTTTGATGTTCGTACAGGTTCATGGATGTTGCGATGATAAAGGACAGGTCATTTTTTACGCCCAGGAATACGGCATCCGTCAGTGTTGTAATCTCCAGCTGTCCGGGATCATCATAGGAAGTCCTGTTGATTGCATTGTACAGCTCCAGCAGATCTTTACGGTCTTGAAATGCGAGCCGGAACAGCCGGTCTTTGCGGTTGCGGTTTAAGGGCTGCTTTTGGGAATTTCTGCGTTTTTTCTTTTTCATCTGTTTCTCCTTTATTATATCCTTTTTTGTGAATGAATGGCAAGAGGTTTTCCGCAGTGATGCGAAAATGCTTTTGTAAAAGAGAATAGAATAAAATTTTCTATAGTATAGCGTAAATTTTTCTTGAAGTCAATAAGACCCTGCAGGAACCATTCATAATAAAAAGAGAGCTTTTTTTGAAATTTGTAAACTTTTTAACGATTTATATATCGCTGGATGGAATATAAATCCTCTCATAAATGAAAGTATATCCGTGATCTGTGGAGGTAAATAATGCTGCCCCGGCGCCGTCTGTGCCCCTCTTGCAGATGACGTACAGCCTGCCGTCTTCTTCATAAGGCATTTGCGGACAATCATACGGGTTGTAGTTCTTCTCATCATCCAGGGAGGGCGGCAGTTAGGCAAGAAACCAAACACGACTGCCGGGGACTTCCCGGCTAAGACGTTTACAAAACAGGAAATTGGGTTGAAAACACCGTCCAGTTACCGAACCATCCTCATACCGGATTATGTATTTGAAGCAATTCTGGAAGAAAGAAAAGTGTATGAGAAGAACCGCAGAAGGCGGTCAGGCACTTTTCAAGATTTGAATTATATCTGCTGTTCCACCTATGGGCGTCCGAGAAGCAAAGATTTTCACTGGAGGCATTATACGAAGCTGTTGGAGGACAATGGACTGCCCGATATAAGATGGCATGATTTGAGAAGTACCTTTTGTACCATTTTATTAAAGAACAATTTCAATCCCAAAGCGGTATCATAGCTAATGGGATATGCGAAAGGAATCATCACCATAGATGTTTATGGAGATACAGCCGAAATCATTGAGGACTGCTTATACGATCTCCAGCCATTTATTGATGAAGTAATCCCGAAGGAGGAAAGTGAAAGTGGCACAGATTTTTCAGAAGATAATTATATAGAACAAATCAGTGAATTTCTTGTATGAAGCTAAGATACTGGCATAACCGAATCAAATAAAAAAGAACAGAACAAAAGTTCGGTCCTGGTCTGTACTTTTTTTGACTTATGTGTTATAATGAAAAACTAAATGACTGGATAATACTATTTGTACTGGTTGGTGTTATTCAGCGTTGTTTCATTTTAAAAATACGGTTTTCCCAAAGGGATACTGCGTAATGTGACCTGGATTCGTGTAATGGACTATATAACACCATATGGATAAGAGATATTATTTTTATGGAAGAATATGTTATAATTTGAAGAGGTGGGTGTCTATGAAGGAGCATGAGATTATATTATATCAGTTAGAGGATACAAATGTTTATGTGAATGTTATTTTTAAAGAAGAGACATTTTGGATGACGCAAAGAGCAATGGCAGAATTATTTGATTGCACAACAGATAATATTTCATTGCATTTGAAAAATATTTATAAAGAAGAAGAATTGGATGCAGAGGCAACTGCCGAGTTTTTCTCGGTAGTTCAAAATGAGGGCGGAAGAAATGTTAGCCGAAAAGTAAAATGCTTTAATTTGGATGCGATTATTGCTGTAGGGTATCGTGTAAATTCAAAAAAGGCCACCAGATTTCGGCAGTGGGCAACAAAAACACTAAAAGAGTATATTATTAAGGGGTTTGTGTTAAATGATGATATATTGAAAAATGGAAAACCCTTTGGAAAAGATTATTTTGATGAATTATTAGAACGCATCCGGGAAATTAGGGCAAGTGAGCGAAGAGCTTATCAGAAAATCACGGATATATTTGAGCAATGTAGCTATGATTATGATAAGAACAGTGAAATTACAAAGAATTTTTATGCTTTTGTTCAGAATAAGCTTCATTTTGCAGTTACTGGAAAGACAGCGGCTGAATTAATATATGAGCGTGCGGATTCAGAAAAGCCAGCTATGGGGTTGACAACATGGAAGGATGCCCCAGATGGAAAAGTGCTAAAGCGGGATATAGGTATTGCCAAAAATTATTTAAATGAAAAGGAATTGTCCCGTTTAAATAGACTGGTAACCATGTTCATTGATTATGCTGAATTGATGGCAGAAGATGAGATTCTAATGGGTATGCAGGATTGGGTGGAGCAGACAAATCAGTTTCTGGTTAATAATCGACGGGAAGTGTTGGATGGAAAAGGAAAAATATCACATGAAGCTGCTGTGAAAAAAGCAGAGAAGGAATATGAGGTATTTCGAGTAAAACAGGATAAAGAGTACATTTCGGAGTTTGATCGGGAAATAGAAAAATATCTTAAAGGGGATTGCTAAAGATTCTGGTTAATAACTTGATAAATATTTGATTTTTTAATCATATTGAGATAGGAGGAAAAGCTCATGAAAATGAATTTTAAAGGCTTGGTAAGTTTACATACATTACCAAAAACTACACCTTTACTACCTTTATTGGACAGTAAAAAGTTTCAAAAAAGAATAACTCTTTTATGGCAATTTGTGGTATCTTTAAGTTACCCATACTTAAGAAAGATACAAACCACCGGAAAGAGTTATCCTGTGTATGAGTTTATTTTTACTCACAAGTAGAGTAATATGACTACTTATTGAGTTTTGCTTTCATTTCTTCAATATCATCCCGAATGTTAGAAAGAATTGCAAAATTTTGCGTTAGACAGTTTATTAAATTTTGGTATTCTTTTTCTCTTGTTTCTTGTTTTGCTTCCAACCGTTCATAATGCTTGATGGTATACAAAAACAATGAAATAAATAATAGAACCCAAATTCCCTGGGATGTGGCTGCTTCTAACAATATATTTTCCAAAGTATAACCTCCCTGCTGTAATATAAGTTTCAGGGGACATATAAAACTGTAGGATGGCAAAGACCATTCCTTAAAGTATTCCCTGGTTGTATAATGAATGATTGGGAGATGCATCAGAAGTGAAAGACTCATATACAATATTCTTGTTTTCCGAAAAACCGACACACCCAGTGTTTATATTGGGTGTCGGTTTTCCGCTTATATTATGTGTACTGAGTTTAATTTCTTTAAATAATCCCCGAAACCATACAATCTGATCAAATTACAGATGTCTGTTTTGCCCAAAACAGAATATTTTTTGCCAATGCAATGGCGGCTGCGGGAGCGGCATATGGATATTTATTTGCTTCAGGAGCAAGCAGCATCTGGATTACATCAGTAAAATGTGTGAGGATCTTTTCTTTGATGTCATATAGATTCCAGTTTTCAAAACCGATAAGTGGTTTAAAGTATTGGAATCTTTTTGCGTATTTGCTGTTGTCCGAATAATACGCGCTTATACATTCAGACAATGCATTCATCGAGCCGTTGCCGTGCATCATCTCACAAATTGCATAGCCGTCTAGATCAGCAATAATATCACAATAGTTAAATTGTACCAAATGTTTAAAGTCGGCTTCAGCTGGCTCCATAGCACCAATTTTGGATTCTGCAAAATGAAGATACTCCTGAACATTATCGCCTACATCTGCATAAACCTCTTTTACCGCACTCGCAAAATCACCCGCCCAGGCAGACCAGGATCCTGGTACAAAGGACTGGATATAGCATTTGATAACAACTGCCAAATGTGGAAGTTCAAATTCACCCAATCCCTTATCAGAAAGCAGTTTTACCCTATAGGTAATATTGTTTTCTTCTCTGCCGGTGATATAATCATTTAAATCCTGTATCTTCTCATCATCCGCATAATGTTCAGTTACATAATTAATAAATGATGTATTTATTGGACTGATGACATCCCACCTGTATTCGTCAAATTGTCCTCTAAACAAATAGTCCAATACAGCCTTGGCACATTCGGTTGGATTCAAATCATCTGGATCGGAAAGAAACTCTCTATAAATGTCTTCTAATCTCCGAATAGAAGGGATGATATCCAGTATATGTGTTTCCCTTGACTCATATGGCAACTGTTCGGGATACGGCACTTGATATTCATCAGGATTATAGAATAATACAACTTCAGATACTCCTGCATCTCTTCCGGACGCCATGTCATAATCCAGGTCAAATACTTCATCAGCTACATGTTTATTCTTATATTCCTCAAACTGGTCAAATGCCCAAGTGTTTGGCATGGCATATCCGAGATTTCCGCTATATCCGGTGGACATATCTGATACAAAAGAATTGTCAACGGGGAAAGCATTACAGATTCTGCTGCAATAGTTTCTCGCACCATAAATACCAATACAATAACGGTCATTAATGTTGGCATTTGCATCACAAATGCCTTCAAAGTACGGGAATGCGTACTTTGTGATTTCATCATCTGTCATATCACAATCCAGAGAAAAATAAATGCATGTTTTGTCTTTTAGCCCTAATTCAGAAGCGGCTGCAAATGCCCTTTTTGCATCATTCTGTCCGCGGGCATAGTTGAAATCCGAAGGCAAAATATTTATTTTAGGTGATTCCTGAAAAATAGGAAATATTTTCAGCCCTGCATTCAGTAAAATAGAAATTTCCTCGGATGTCAGTTTTTTGTCATTTCCGTTTTGCACATTTGTCAGATATCTTCCAATATAACGGAAACCTTCATTGTATAAAGCTGACGCCGTACTTTCACTCAAAATTTTCTTACTGCAGTCACATGCATTGGGCTTTCTGTCGGTGTCGCCTTTGCTCCATAATAATGCTCCCCAAGTCCTTCGATTCACTTTTCCAAGTTCTACCTGGGAATCAATATCCAAACGCATAAATTTTTGAAAACGCTCAATCGCAGTAGAGAGAGCTTCAGAATAAATACCGTCAAATGCAGAATAATCGCTGTTACAGATAAGCGCAGCCTGAAGAATTTTCACAATATTCGTGTTCGTACAACCAACAGAGATACTTGGAAACATCTTAAATGTATTAGAACCCAATAAACCATCTGCCGTAGTCCCAATTTCTTTCTGAATGGCATAAATAAGCGCCTTGCTTGTCTTCCTTTCATAAATGCCGCCGGTAGGGATATATCCCAGTTTGGATTTATAAAGAATATAATAATTTTTATTTAGATACTTCTGTACTTCTCTGACAGCTGATCTTCCTCCGGTTACCAAAACAGAAGGATCTGTCGTCAATAATGACTTGAACACTTCCGGCTCCATCGCACTGTTTCCAGTGATTCCTAAGTCTTCTTTGTATTTCGGAATTGCATTTTCCATTCCGGTTCCAAAGATCCCATCAAATCCCCCTGGATTATAGCCTTTACAATAGAAACCTCCCTGTGCGATGCGGATAATTGTTTCGTCAGTAACTCCTTTTTTCAGGGTCGCACATGCTGAGGAAGTTGCATTTCCCCAAATACCATCCACTGGTGTAAGATTATAATGGATTTGGATCGCCATTACCAGAGCCTTGACCGTCCTGGTGCCGGTGTATCCGTCCGGTTCAATGGGATAAGAACCATTTCCCTTTCCAGTTGCATCGTATTTGAAGTAGGCTGGATAGGTATCATTTAACCACTGCTGCACTTCTTTTACCATTCTGTCACTCATAAAAAATCTCTCCTTTTATTATGTTATAGGCCCTGCAGGAACCATTCATAATAAAAGGAGAAATTTTTTTGAAACCTGTAAACTTTTTAACGATTTATATATCGCTGGATGGAATATAAATCCTCTCATAAATGAAAGTATATCCGTGATCTGTGGAGGTAAATAATGCTGCCCCGGCGCCGTCTGTGCCCCTCTTGCAGATGACGTACAGCCTGCCGTCTTCTTCATAAGGCATCTGTGGGCAATCATAAGGATTGTAGTTCTTCTCATCATCCAGAGAGGCAATCCCCCCTTTAAATGTGCATGGATGATAGTTAAGCCCGCCATCCTCAGTTACATACAGGTCGGCCCAATCTCCGCCGGCATGTATCAGCGCCGCAAATCCAAATTCCTCGGTTAAAAATGTAAAGTCGATCCACGTTCCTCCCAGCCCTGCAAAGGGATCTATTTCGCGCACTTCCCAGGATTTTCCACCGTCACAGCTTTTTAAAAGCGCAAACGAATAAGTTACAAGGGCGTGATCTGTACATACCATCCGGTAACGGATATCACTGCCTTCCAACAAACATTCTTTTACATAATCGCCATCATATCTTTCCATGAAAGAAGCTGCCCATGCCTGCTTCTTTTCCCTTTCCAGAGCATCAGGATCTGCCTTTTTTTTATATTCCGTTTCCAGCAACTGAATGATGGTTTCTTTGCGGTTCAGTCTTTCCGGTTCCTTCTCGTATACATCCGAATGCTTCATCTCGATCCAGAACCGTATAGTGCCCATTCTGATCTCTACTTCAAGCACAGGATCAGAATAGTAAGTGTCCCTATAGTATAATCCGTCATCCTGCATACAGTAATCAAACCATTCGTCCAGCTCTTCTGCACATGTCTCAAACTCTTCGCTGGATTTGCAGGATACGCTCAATCGCCAGTCTGTAGGATCCAGTGCATGATCGATATTGTTGATTTCATCATTCAGGGGCGTTTCTTTTTTGCCATCGATGGATACGAGAACCGCATTTCGTTCTCTTCCCTTCCAGAAGTCTGCGGCATTGCTTTTCAACAGTTGTGTAAATAGATTATGATTTACAAAGAAATTATTTTTCGCTGCAATATAGAACGATCCTGCATTTTTGTGTGTACAGCTCAAACGGTAAATATACAGAATATTGTCTGAATCCTCGCAGGGGATACTATCCACCCTTTTTGCGTTCTCCCCAAACTCATGTTTGATGATCGCATCCATTTCCTCAGCCGTATGGTCGGCATAAGCCTTTCTGTCTGTATACCGCAGATAAGAAAGGCCGCACCAGCCTATCGCATAAAGAGTCAAAGGCAGCCACAGCCAGAGCGGTATTTTTTTTATCATACTATACATATCCGTTCATTCCTTTTCGTTTCTGTATATGTTTAAGACACCATAATATTTTGAGACGGTAGAGCGGTCCCGGATAGAATACATACCTACCTCCTGCCCGTACCGAAACAGAAAATAGTCCATATCATGCAGAGTATAGTAGATATCCTGTATATAAACTACATCATGAGTATCCATCGCATGTTCCATATCTGAAATCATTCGGTCAAAATCTGACCGAAGTTCATGGTGATCAACCGCTGCTTTCAGCTCATCCATTAAGTTTATAAAATCTTCCCCATTATAGGGATTGTATGCGATCACCTGCGTTGCATATTGTTCCGGGTCGGCTTGCGCAAGCTCTATGTCTGCATCATTGTCCATAGAATACGCCCATCCTATCTGGATATCCCCTTTTTGGTCAATATAATTCCATACAAGATCTTCCGGGTCTTCCATGCGGCTGAATATATTATTATAGAGGAGCCAATGTTCCAGCTTCAAGTTTGCATTCTTGACAACATTCTGAATGGTTTCATATGTTTCTTCGTCAACACTGTCCTTGATCTCATCCCGTTTGCGCAATACTTCATTTTTATCGGGCGGGGCAGTAGAAGAAACCTCTGTCTTTTCTGTATCTGTGGGTGCTTCCGTGTTTTCCACTATAGGGGCGGGTTCTTTTGGAGATACTGCGGTTTTATTAGAATCAGTCACCATGATACAGACATTTGCCAGGATGAACAATCCGATCAGAACAGCCAGTATGATATATCCCTTTTTTAAATCATGATTAAAAAACAGATTTTCCAGACGCTTTTTTGCGATGCTTTTTGAAGCGGCAAATTGTGTCGATAAATGCAGCGGTTTCATACTTCCCATATGCACGGTTCTTAAAATAACCTTTGCATAGAACTTTTTCTCGTCTGTCGGCATATTTTTGATTACATTCTCATCACACACATATTCCACATCCAGAAACGCTTTCTTTTTCATCAGCCGGAGCATGGGATTGAACCAATAAATATCACATACCAGGATCAGTAAAAGCTTATACCATATATCCTGTTTTTTCACATGGGTCAGTTCATGTCTCATAATATATAAAAGCTCATCAGCAGAATACATCGGCGGTATAAGCAGTTTTCGATGCATATAGCCAAACACCATAGGGCTTTTTATCTTGTCCTGTATGAGCAATTCGGGCAAATGTCTGAGTCCAAGCTCGTTTCCAACCGATTTTTCCAAACTGATAAGCCTTTCATCCGTGCAGGATACAGCCGTTTCTAAATATAATTTACAGGTATGAAAGTATTGTGACATGCGGAAACGCAGAAAAAGAAGCGCGCCCGCCGCCCAGGCATATATCAGTATCCACAAAACGGAGCTTGCCTGGGCATTCTGTCTTTCCAGCGGCGTAAGGTGGGGTTCGGCGAAATTTTCTTCCGGGCTATCATAAATAGTTGTTTCTGACATGGGTGGATCAGGCAGTATCCCAGCCATATCAATGGATACTTTTGCCTCGGGCCAATGAACCCCGAAAAAATCCAGGGAAAGCGAAACAGGCAGTATAAGGCGGATACACAAAATACACCATAGCCATTTTCTCCATACATGGCCGCTTTGCACTGTAAGAAAACGGTCCGCGGTCGCTATGCATCCAATCACAAGGTCTATTAATATATTAATCAGAAAGATATTCAGTAAAAGATTCATTTTTTCTTCTTTCATATGAGTATTTACATATTCCTATAATAACAGGGTGTCTGAGCTGTTACTTTTATATTACAACGTATCTCCGGGCGGAATATAAATCCGCTCATAAATGAAAGTATATCCGTGGTCCGCGGAAGTAAATAATGCTGCCCCGGCACCGTCTGTGCCCCTCTTGCAGATGACGTACAGCCTGCCGTCTTCTTCATAAGGCA
>CAJUMT010000063.1 GCA_910587495.1 uncultured Lachnospiraceae bacterium
ATTTCAGGTTGATGTACTCGTCCAGCGTCATATCCGGCCAGAAATTCACCAGCTGAATCACATTGTTTTTGCTGCCAATACGATCGATACGCCCGAACCGCTGGATAATACGCACCGGGTTCCAGTGGATGTCGTAGTTGACCAGATAGTCGCAGTCCTGCAAGTTCTGGCCTTCAGAGATACAGTCGGTGGCAATCAGAATGTCGATCTCCTTTGTACTGCCTGGCATCAGCACATCCCGACCTTTGGAAATGGGAGAGAAGCAGGTCAGTACATTGTTCAAGGTGGCTTTCAGTCCTTTGATCGTCGTGCGCCCGTCAATACTTCCGGTGATAACCGCCGTATCCAGGCCATACTTTTCTTTGGCATAACCTGCCATTTGGTCATACAAATACTCCGCCGTATCAGAAAATGCCGAGAAGATCAGCACCTTCTTGTTGCCCTCATTGATGGGATTACGCACTTTTTCGTCCAAAAGATGCAGGAGGTTTCGGAGTTTTAGATCATGTTCCGGCGTGATATCAGCCACCATCAAGGTCAGCAGTTCCAGGTTCTCTGCGTCCTCCTGTAGTTCTCTGCGCCAGGTTTGGTAGTCCATATCGGCCAGATCAATCTGCACCTTTTTGCCCACGGTGAAGTAATCGGTGCTGCCGTCCTCTATGTCAAAGTCATTTTCGGACGCTTCGACCATATCTATATCAACCTGACCATATTTTTCAAAGTCATTAATGGCTTTGATCGTTCCGTTAATCAGGTCAAGGATTCGGGTGAGAGTCAGGTTAAAGGAGTACACGGAGCTTTCCAGCCGTTTTAAGAGATTAATGCTCATCAGTCGTCGGATTCCCTGTTCGCGCCCTTGTTGGGTAAGCATATTCCCTTTGTTATGGGTAAGGTCAATGTATTTGGTGATTTTGCTTGGAAAGATGTAGTTTGAGGGTGTATAGATACACAAACTCAGTTGGGTCAGCAGCTCAAATATCTGGTTGTAGTTGATGGCGCTGGACAGATCTGTCATACTGGGGCGCAAGGAGATCGGTTTCAGCCGCTCCGGGAATTGTCCAATTGCCGCCGTATCGTAATATTTTTCGATGTGCCGCCGGGAACGGGCAATGGTTACGCTGTCCAGCAATTCAAAGAAATCAAAGTCCAAAGTGCGGAGCAGGGCATCAGTAGTGCGTGCATCCGGGTCGAGCTTACTCCAGGCATTGAATGATTTCTGAGCCTGCCGGAAAATCTCATCAATAGGTTTCTTTGTGTCCAGCGTTTCATTGATGAGTTCCGGGTTGCCTTCATAGGCAATGGCAAGCTGGTTTTTAAGGTCGGTGAAGCGGTTGTTGACCGGAGTTGCTGACAGCATCAGCACCTTGGTGCGGACGCCTGCGCGGATCACCTTGTCCATTAGCCTTATGTATCGGTTCTCCTGCGTATTAGCATGGGTCCCGGCGCCATTACGAAAATTGTGGGACTCGTCTATCACAACAAGGTCATAATTGCCCCAGTTCAGCCGGTTAAGGTCAAGCCCGTTGGATGTACCACCGGAGCGGGACAGGTCTGTATGAAACAGAACATCATAATTGAGTCTGTCAGCGGCAATGGGATTGTTGACATAGTTGTCCTTATAGGTATTCCAATTCTCCGCCAGCTTTTTTGGGCAGAGGACAAGTACGGATTTGTTTCTATTCTCGTAATACTTGATGACGGCAAGGGCAGTAAAGGTTTTGCCCAAACCTACGCTGTCTGCCAGGATACAGCCGTTATACTGCTCCAGCTTATTGATGATGGCAAGAACGGCATCTCGCTGAAAATCATAAAGCATGCCCCAGATTTTGCTCTGCTTAAATCCGGTGGCCTCATTGGGCAGGACATCTTCGGAAATATCGTTCAGAAATTCACTGAAAACATGGTATAAGGTCATAAAGTAGATAAATTCCGGCGAGTTTTCATTATAGGCTGTGCTGATATTGGAGATGATTATTTCGGTCACATCCTGCATTTTCTCGCGGTCATTCCAAAGCATTTCAAACAGCTGCATATACTGGGTGGAGAACGGCGCTTCCATACGGTTGACCATGTTGTAGCTGTTATTGCCGCGTTCACAGCCGATATCCACGGTAGTAAAGCCATTTAGGGGCATATAGGCAGTCTGCGCATCAGGAGAATCAACCGTCATGAATCCGCCCATATTTTCCCCAGTAATATTGGATTTGAAAGTGGCTTTACGCCTGATCCAGTCAGCGCATTCTCTGGCAACAGCCCGTTGGGTCATTTCATTGCGCAGCTTGATCTCAAATTCCGTTCCATACAGGCTGTTTTCTCTGTTAAGCCTCGGAATGTAAAATTCCCTCTTTTGTTTTTCGGCTCGCTCTTCGACAAATGTCGGAGAGGTGAAGATAAAATGGAACGCATCTACTTGCTCCAGTTGACTTTTCAGTTCTTTGTACGCGTACATGGAGAAGCAGGCAGCCGCTATGGAGACTTTGCTGCCGTTTGCTATTGTCTTTTCCAAATCGTCCCGGACGATATCTGTGATATTGTCAAATATTTTCATCACAAGTTGTCCCTTCCTAATCGTTATACCTTGATTATTTTCAGCTGCAGTTCATGTTTTGGGTATAGTCATATATCGATTCAGCCATATTTTTAAACACATACTTGCATAGGCAAGATTATACACCACCCATCTTTGTAAAACAATTCTTCTCTCCCCAAAAGTTAAAAAATTACTGCTTGTAATTCTTTCTTCGTTTCAGTAAAATGTTATGTATAGAAGGAATTACAGGCAGTTTTTGTTATATTGAAAAAAGATTATGAGGTGAATTATATGGTAGGCAGAATTTCAGGAACAGGTTCTTATTTTATTATGCATCCTTATAACTATATGCAGGGCAGATCCCAGGTTCGTGGAATACAGGCGCAGGGGATGCAAAGCACCGGTGCGCAGGCTGTTTCAGGTGTGTCTTCGGCGGACAATGTGTCGGCGGCACGGGGCAGTTCTATTCCCAGAGGATATCTCTCATCGCCTGAGGATGCGGCGGCTCCTCAGAAACTTTTTATCCGCCAAGGCGCCGATCCGGCAGAGTACGCTGTGCGGATGCGTATGCAGCATATGGAAGAACCGGCTGCTGCTGGGCTTCCGGGTCAGGCAGAAGAGCTTCGCGGTATCCAGGACGTACAAAAGACCGCAGAAGATGAAGAATGTCAGACCTGTGAACAGCGTAAATATCAGGACGGCTCTGACGATATGGGTGTCTCCTTTAAAACACCGACGAAGATAGCTCCTGAAGCCGCCGGGGCTGCCGTCCGGGGACACGAGCAGGAGCATGTCACAAGGGAACGGGCGAAGGCTGAGCGCGAAGACCGCCGGGTCGTCAGCCAGACCGTGACCCTGCATACAGATATTTGCCCGGAATGCGGAAAAGTCTATATTTCCGGCGGCACGACGCAGACCACCACCGCCGCCAAGCCCGAGCCGGTGGATATCTCCGCCCAGGCGCAGCCGAAGCAGCAGGCCGTCTGAGTCGGCGCAGCATAAGCTTAGATTGAAAATCAGAGAGGCATAGAGTATTGAAAAAACGGTAGGGTTTTAATCAGCGTTTGGCAGAAGGGATGAAGGGATTATCTTATGGAAAGCAGCTTAAAAGAATTGAAAGCATACCTAAAAAACCACAAAGGTGGAATTTTCGGCGGAAAGGAGTGAATATTATGCCGCTTATTATGCCTATTAAAGATTTATGTAATGCAATCGAGATTTCTAATATCGCGCACAAGGAGCAGGAGCCTATTTTTATTACCAAAAACGGATATAGCGACCTGGTTGTAATGAGCAGTGAACTATATGATAAATTCGCAAAGATTAACCGTATCGACCAGGCGATCTGTGAATCCGAACAGGAAATAGCAGATGGAGCAGAAGCAGTTGATGCAGAGACAGTTTTTGCAGAATTGGAGAAAAAGCACTTTGGATAGATACAAAGTCAAAATCAACCCTGGCGCAATACGCGAACTAGAAAATATTTATGAATATATTGCAAACGAGAAACTGGCTCCTGAAAATGCGAAAGGGCAGGTTGACAGAATCAAGAAAGCTGTTTTAAATTTAGACACATTTCCGCAGTCTCATCAAAAGCGCAATGAAGGCAGATATGCCGAAAAAGGCTACAGGCAGCTACTGGTTGATAACTATATTGTTATTTTTCGCATTAATGAAATACACAAAATTGTTTATGTGGTAACGGTACAGTATCAAGGAAGGAATTTATAAAAGTGTCAGCATGCTGACTGTATCAGGCATTTTTTTGGCGGATAATAAATGAAATGAAAGGCATAGAGTATGGCGCGAACGGTAGGAATAGGGATTCAGAATTTTGAGACAGTAAGAGAGAGACAGTTCTTTTATGTGGATAAAACCATGTTCATCAAGGAATGGTGGGAAAGCCAGGATGACGTGACGCTGATTGCCCGTCCAAGGCGTTTTGGGAAAACTCTGAATATAAGCATGATAGAGCAGTTTTTCTCCATAAAGTATGCCGGAAGAGACGACCTGTTCCAGGGGCTTTCTATCTGGAAGAGTGAAAAGTACAGAAAATTGCAGGGAACGTATCCGGTTATCAGCCTTTCCTTTGCCAATATAAAGGCAACAGACCATGGCACTCCACCAGCTTTCGCTCTGCTTATCGAAATATTACGGAAAAAAAGTGCTGATTCTGCTGGACGAGTATGATACGCCGATGCAGGAGGCCTATGTAAACGGCTATTGGGGAGAAATGGTTTCATTTATCAGAAGTTTGTTTAATTCGACTTTTAAGACTAATCCATATTTAGAGCGGGCCATTATGACAGGCATTACGCGGGTGAGCCGGGAGTCTATTTTTTCTGACTTAAATAATCTTAAAGTAGTAATAACTACCTCCAATGAATATGCGGACAGTTTTGGGTTTACAGAAGAGGAAGTATTTGCAGTACTGGATGCATATGGAATGTCAGATAAAAAGCAGGAGGTGAAGCGCTGGTACGACGGCTTTACTTTCGGGAAGCGGACAGATATTTATAATCCATGGTCTATTTTGAATTATCTGGATACAGGGAAGATTGGAATATACTAGGCCAATACCAGCTCCAACAGCCTGGCGGGCAAGTTGATCCGGGAAGGTGATACAGAGGTAAAACAGCAGATGGAATCCTTACTGCAGGGCGGGACGCTGCGGGCAGAGATAGACGAGCAGATTGTATACGGTGAGCTGGATACAAGGGAAAACGCTGTATGGAGCCTTCTGCTTGCAGGCGGCTATCTGAAAGCCATAGAGGTGGAATATATGGAAGAGGCAGGCCGCTGGGAGTATACGCTGAAACTGACGAACCAGGAAATACAGATCATGTTCGCGGATATGATCCGCGGGTGGTTCGCCGTCCAGGGCAGCGGCTATAACGACTTTATCAAAGCGCTCCTGGCAGACGACCTGAAAGCCATGAATTATTATATGAACAAAATGGCGCTTAAGCAGATCGAAGACCGTAAATACGAGACGGCGCTTGTATCGAAGGGGATACCGAAAGAGAAAATACGCAAGTACGGATTCGCGTTCTGCGGGAAGAAAGTTTTGATTGGGAAAGGATAGGGAGACAGTCACAATGGTAAAAATCCGATGTGTGGTGGAGAGAATTACTTATCAGAACCCGGAGAACGGATATTCTGTTTTGAAATGCAAAGTGAAAGATTACAGTGACCTCGTGCCGGTTGTCGGCAATCTGCTTGACGCCAATGTCGGTTCTGTCCTCCTCGCGGAAGGAAACTGGAAGGTGGACGCAAAATACGGCAGGCAGTTCGTGGCTGAAAATTGGGAGGAAACGCTTCCGGCTACCGTGTACGGAATGGAAAAGTATCTTGGCTCCGGCTTGATTAAGGGTGTGGGGCCGAAATTCGCAAAACGTATTGTACAGAAGTACGGTGTGGACACTTTTGCAGTCATTGAGGACAACGTGGAACTTCTGATCGAAGTAGAGGGAATCGGAAGAAAGAGGGTGCAAATGATCGCGCAGTCCTGGGAACGGCAAAAAGAGGTCAAGAATATCATGCTGTTTTTGCAGGAGCATCAGGTAAGTTCTTCTTTTGCCGCTAAGATTTATAAGCAGTATGGAAATGAAAGTATTGCTGTTATGAAAGAAAATCCCTACAAACTGGCGGATGATATCTGGGGCATCGGTTTTAAGACCGCAGATCAGATTGCCGGAAAGCTTGGATTTGAAAAGGAATCTTATGTGCGGCTGCGGAGCGGCTTAATGTACACGCTTTCGGAACTTTCCAATGACGGACATGTGTATGCAGAGAAGCAGCAGTTGATTGATAAAGCATCCGAGCTTTTGGAGGCGTCTGCGGAAACCATTATTATGACAATGGATGAGATGCTTAAGAAAGAAGATCTGATCGGGGAGCAGAGGGTCACAAAGACAAATGATGCAGGAAAACCCGTTGCGGCTATTTATCTGCCGCCTTTTTATTATGCAGAATTAGGAGCGGCGGGAAAATTAAAGAAGCTGGCCTCATCGCCTGCAGGCGACAGGCTCTATACAAAACTGATGGAGGCACGGAAAAAAACAGGTAATGCAAATCTTTCTGTGGATGTGGAAGCCATACAGGAAAAGGTCGGTATGGCCTATGATGAAATACAGGCAGATGCGATCCGGCAGGCTGCTGCTGCAAAAGTTATGGTGCTGACGGGAGGTCCGGGAACCGGTAAGACAACAACTACACACGGTATTATTTCCGCATATAAGGCTTATGGTATGAAAATCCTTTTGGCGGCGCCCACAGGGCGCGCGGCAAAGAGAATGACCGAAGCAACCGGCCTGGAAGCAAAAACTATTCATCGTCTGCTGGAATATAAGCCGCCGGAAGGCTATCAGAGGAATGAAGACAATCCGTTGGAAGGCGACGTCCTGATCGTGGATGAATGTTCTATGATTGACATTATTCTTATGAACGCGCTGTTGAAAGCGATACCGCCCGGGATGCGGCTTATTATGGTGGGAGATATAGATCAGCTCCCTTCCGTAGGAGCAGGGAATGTGCTGCGTGATATGATTGATTCCGAAAGTTTTCCGGTCATCAGGCTGACAAGAATTTTTCGGCAGGCACAGACAAGCCGGATTATTATGAATGCCCACCGGATTAACGAAGGAAAGATGCCGGATCTATCTAATGGAAAGAATACCGATTTCTTCTTTATGGAAAATGGGGACGCAGAAAATACAGTGCCTCAGATTGTGGAACTGGTCAAAACGAAACTCCCCAAATATTATCATGTTGACTCCATGCAAATTCAGGTGCTGACGCCGATGCAGCGGGGCATTGTAGGCGCCACAAATCTCAACCTTGCGCTGCAGGAAGCTTTAAATCCTGCAGAACATAAGATTTTCACGCGCGGAGGGGGAACCATGACTGTCCAAAAAGAAGTTTTACGCAGAAGCGGTTTTGCATTTCGGGCAGATGATAAAGTTATGCAGGTTAAGAATAATTATGATAAGGAAGTATTTAACGGGGATATCGGGATCATTGCATCGGTAAACGCGGAAGACCGGACGCTGAAAGTGAATTTTGATGAACGCCTGGTCGAGTACGATGTGACAGAGCTGGATGAGCTGACGCATGCTTACGCAACAACTATTCATAAAGCGCAGGGTTCGGAATATCCGATCGTTGTTATGCCCATCCTGATGAATCATTATGTCATGCTGCAGAGAAATCTGATTTATACCGGGATTACCAGGGCAAAGAAAATTCTGGTTATGGTGGGAACGAAAAAGGCATTATCTTATGCTGTTCGTAATATGACGGTAACTAAGAGAAACACTTTGTTAAAGGAGAGATTGGCGGACATGTCATTATAGATGGGAGAAAACCCGTCATTTCCTGCCGTGTCAAGAAAAAAGCCTTGACACCCTTCCTTTTTTCGTGTAAGATAACGAAGGTGATCGTGATGGAAGAGATTCTAAAGCATGCGCTTCTCTACGATTTTTACGGAGAACTGCTGACAACGCATCAAAAGCAGGTCTACGAGGACGTAGTTTTAAATGATTATTCTTTAAGCGAAGTGGCGGATAATTTAAATATCAGCCGTCAGGGCGTACATGATATGGTCAGGCGGTGCAACCGCCTGCTTAACGGGTATGAGGAAAAGCTGCATCTGGTGGAAAAGTTTTTAAGTCTAAGAAAAAAGGCTGAAAGGATCAAAGAGCTTGCCGCCGGGCAGGGAGACAGTTCCGTTATGAAAGAGATCGAAGAAATTTCTGTCAGGATTCTGGAGGAATTATAAATGGCGTTTGACAGTTTATCGGAAAAATTGCAGAATGTGTTTAAGAACCTGCGGGGTAAAGGCAGGCTGACGGAAGCGGATGTTAAGACAGCCTTAAAAGAAGTTAAGCTGGCTCTTCTGGAAGCGGACGTCAGTTTTAAAGTGGTGAAACAGTTTATCAAAGCTGTGGAGGCCAGGGCTGTAGGGACGGATGTGCTGGAAAGCCTGACGCCGGGACAGACTGTTATCAAAATCGTCAATGAAGAGATGATCACCCTGATGGGCAGCGAGACTACAGAGATCAAGCTGAAGCCATCCAATGAGATCACAGTGATTATGATGACCGGTCTTCAGGGCGCGGGTAAGACGACTACGGCGGCAAAGCTTGCCGGTAAATACAAAATCAAAGGGCGCAAAGTTCTTTTGGCGGCCTGTGACGTATATCGTCCTGCGGCGATCAAGCAGCTTCAGGTAAACGGTGAGAAGCAGGGCGTGGAAGTATTTTCCATGGGTGATAAGCACAAACCGGTAGATATAGCCAAAGCAGCTATAGAACACGCAAGATCTCACGGCATGAACGTGGTGATTTTGGATACTGCGGGACGGCTTCATATTGATGAAGATATGATGAACGAGCTGATTGAGATCCGGGAGCATGTGGATGTGGACCAGAGTATTCTGGTGGTGGATTCCATGACTGGTCAGGACGCGGTAAATGTGGCGACTTCTTTCACGGAGAAGGTTGGTATTGACGGCGTAATTCTGACCAAGTTAGACGGTGACACCAGAGGCGGTGCGGCGCTTTCTATCCGCGCGGTGACGGGAAAGCCGATTCTGTATGTGGGTATGGGTGAGAAACTCTCCGATTTGGAGCAGTTCTATCCTGACCGTATGGCGTCGAGAATCCTTGGCATGGGCGATGTGCTGACCATGATCGAAAAAGCCCAGGAATCTTTGGATGAGGAGAAATCCCGCCAGATGGTCCAGAAGATGAAGAAAAATCAGTTTGACTTCGAGGATTATCTGGAAAGCATGAACCAGATGAAAAAGATGGGCGGCATCGGCGCGCTTCTGGGAATGATGCCCGGGATGGGCGGATCTCAGATGAAGCAGATCGAAGATGCGGTGGATGAGAAGAAAATGGCCAGGATTGAGGCTATGATCCTGTCCATGACCGTAAAAGAGCGTCAAAATCCGGATATTTTAAATCCTTCCAGGAAACGTAGGATAGCCAAAGGCGCAGGCGTGGATATCAGCGAAGTGAACCGACTGGTGAAACAGTTTGAACAATCCAAGAAAATGATGAAGCAGATGCCCGGGCTGATGGGCAAAGGCAAGGCAGGTAAAAAGGGAATGTTCGGCAGATTGCCGTTTTAAGCATTTCGTTTACACATATAAAAAATTAGAAGATAAAGTATAGTTTACGGAGGTAAGAACAATGGCAGTAAAGATCAGATTAAGAAGAATGGGACAGAAGAAGGCTCCTTTTTATAGAGTAGTTGTAGCTGATTCCAGATCCCCGCGCGACGGAAGGTTTATCGAAGAGATCGGTACCTATGATCCCAACCTGGATCCCAGCGTATTTAATATTGACGAAGAGGCAGCCAAAAAGTGGCTTGCAAACGGCGCACAGCCGACAGAGGTAGTTGGTAAACTGTTTAAGATTGCCGGCATTACCAAATAAGACTCCCCGGAGGCAGAATGATGAAAGAATTGGTGGAAGTGATTGCAAAGTCACTGGTAGATCATCCGGACGAAGTGATTGTAACTGAAACACAGAAAGAGAATGCGACGGTGATAGAGCTTCGGGTTTCTTCGACGGATATGGGGAAGGTGATCGGCAAACAGGGCCGCATCGCGAAAGCCATCCGTTCGCTTGTGAAAGCGGCGGCATCGAAGGATGAGAAAAAAGTTGTGGTAGAGATCGTACAGTGATGCAACAGTGGGCTGCCGCCTGCCCGAAGCATAAGCTTGGGGGAGGCAGCAGCTTTTTTGCGCGTCGTATATAAGGAAAGGAAAAGAGATGGAACAGTTTTTAAGAGTTGGAGTGATCTCATCTACCCATGGAGTGAGAGGAGAGGTTAAAGTATACCCTACTACGGATGACCCGGCCAGATTTACAGATCTTAAATCCGTGCTTTTAGATACAAAGACAGAGCGAAAAGTGCTGGAGATCGAAGGAGTAAAATTTTTTAAGAACCAGGTTATTTTAAAATTCAAAGGCTACGATACGATCAATGACATAGAAAAATATAAAGGTATGGATCTTCTTATATCCAGGGAAGATGCAGTTCCGCTGGGAGAAAATGAAAATTTTATCGCTGATCTGATCGATATGACAGTAACAACTGATACGGGAAGGAAACTGGGAATACTAAAAGACGTGATACAGACAGGAGCCAACGATGTCTATGTGGTGGAGACGGAGGCAAAAAAAGAAGTTCTTCTGCCGGCCATCAGAGAGTGCATTTTGCAAGTGGACGTGGAAAAAAAGCATATGTTGGTGCATATACTGGAGGGGCTTTTAGACGAATGAATTATTATGTATTGACTTTATTTCCGGATATGATAAAGGACGGATTTCAGACCAGCATCACCGGACGGGCTGCGGATAAAGGGCTTTTGTCACTGGAAACTGTAAATATCCGCGATTTTTCCGTAAATAAGCATAATCGTGTGGATGATTATCCCTATGGAGGGGGGGCAGGCATGGTCATGCAGGCGGAACCAGTGTATCTTGCCTGTCAGTCTGTCATTTCAAAGCTGTCAGGAACCCCCAGGGTACTTTATATGAGTCCCCAAGGCAGAGTGTTTGATCAGCAGATGGCAAAAGAATTTGCAAGTGAGAAAGAACTGATCTTTTTGTGCGGTCATTATGAGGGGATAGACGAGCGGGTTTTGGAAGAGATTGTGACAGATGAAGTGTCCATAGGAGACTATGTGCTTACCGGAGGCGAACTCCCGGCGCTGGTAATCATGGATGCCGTCTCCCGGCTGTTGGACGGCGTGCTTCATAACGATGCGTCTGCCGAGTTTGATTCTTTTCATGATAATTTGCTGGAGTATCCGCAGTACAGCAGGCCGGAACAGTGGCGGGGAAAACAGGTTCCACCTATCCTTTTGTCAGGTCATCATGCCAATGTGGAGCGGTGGCGCCGGGAACAGTCTCTTCTGCGGACCAAAGAGCGCAGACCCGACCTGCTGAATCGTGCATCACTTACCAAAGAAGATAAAAAATTTCTTGCAAACCTTACGGAACTATGATAAAATAATATGCGTTGTGAGAAAAAGAGATGGTCCTCTGTTACGCGAGACGTATTAAGAACATCCGGTTATGAAGGAGGAACACAATGAACGATATTATCAAAGAGATTGAATCGGCTCAGCTGAAGGCCGAAGTGCCTGCGTTTAATGTAGGCGACACAGTTAAAGTTTATGCCAAGATTAAAGAGGGTAACCGTGAAAGAATCCAGGTATTTGAAGGCACCGTATTAAAGAAACAGGGCGGAAGCAGCCGAGAGACTTTCACCGTAAGAAAGAATTCCAACGGAATCGGCGTTGAGAAAACATGGCCGTTACATTCCCCGAATGTGGAGAAAGTGGAAGTGGTTCGTCATGGTAAAGTGAGACGTGCGAAACTGAATTACTTAAGAGGCCGCGTAGGTAAAGCTGCCAAAGTAAAAGAGCTGGTAAAATAAATTCACGATGAGAGGGACATATACGAAAGTATGATGTCCCTTTTTTAAAAAGAGCAAAATGAAGAGGAAAAAGGGACTTAGTTTTTATAAAAAAAGGCGGGTGGTACATACTACCACAGTTCAGAAAATTTTTTTCTGGGCGGGGGAGTGTGTGCTGGCTTTTGCCATCGGGTGCGTCCTTGTGTATTATTTTATGACGAGTCTTACCTGTGTGGGACAGGCAATGGAGCCTTCTGTAGGAAGCGGAGATCTGGTGCTTGTGAATCGTTTTATCTATTCTCTGGCACCGCCCAAGGCGGGAGATGTGGCGGTATTTAAGCCCAACGGCAATGAAAACTCTCATTATTATATGAGAAGAGTGATTGGTGTTCCCGGAGATACGGTGCAGATTAAAGAAGGATTTGTCTATGTAAACGGGGAATTGTTTGAAACTGGCGTCGGCAATGAGCAGATGGATTATGCAGGTCTGGCGGAGGAAGAGATCGTTCTTGGAAAAGATGAATTTTTTGTGCTGGGAGATAATCGAAACGCCAGCGAAGACAGTCGGAATGCGGATATAGGGAACGTCAGAAGAAAAGATATTTACGGGATGGCATGGTTTGTGCGGTATCCTTTTGAAAACTTTGGGGTGATTCCGTAAGTCAACAGTATAAGTCAGGAGTCTGTTATGAATATTCAGTGGTATCCGGGGCATATGACGAAAGCCCGGCGGATGATGCAGGAAAATATAAAACTGATCGATTTGATCATAGAACTGGTGGATGCCAGAGCGCCTTTGTCCAGTCGGAATCCGGATATTGATGAGCTGGGAAAAGGTAAAGCGAGGCTGATTCTTTTGAATAAATCGGACCTGGCAGATGAAAAACAGAATGAAGCCTGGTGTGCCTGGTTTAAAAAGCAGGGGTTTTTTACGGTAAAGCTGGATTCCCGCAGCAAGACCGGAATGAAAGCAGTTCAGAGCGCCATTCAGGAGGCATGTCGGGAAAAGACAGAGCGGGACAGGAAAAGAGGCATCAAGAACCGTCCTGTACGCGCCATGGTGGCAGGAATCCCTAATGTGGGCAAATCCACTTTTATCAACAGTTTCGCAGGAAAAGCCTGTACCAGGACCGGCAACCGGCCCGGCGTTACCAAAGGCGCCCAGTGGATTCGCCTGAACAGACAGGTGGAACTTTTGGATACTCCCGGCATCTTGTGGCCGAAATTCGACGACCAGCAGGTGGGAATACGGCTGGCGATCCTGGGTTCTGTCAATGATGATATTTTGAATACAGAAGAGCTTTCTATGGAATTGGGGACATTTTTGCGGGCATATTTTCCTGATTCTCTAAGTAAACGGTATCAGGTTCTTTTTTCGGAACAAGATGAGCCATGGCAGATTTTGCTGAAGATCGCGGAGGCCAGGTCTTGTGTGACAAAAGGCGGTGAGCCGGATCTTTCCAGGGCGGCCTTGTTTTTTCTGGATGATTTCAGGAGCGGCAGGCTTGGGAAAATTACACTTGAATTTCCGCCGGAAGGGGAATAAGATAAGAACATAAAGATATGAGGTGGCAGCATGGAAAATTATGAGTACGCAGAAGTATCAGAAGGAAAGAAGCCGGGAATGTTAAGAGAGATCTTCGGATTTCTTTTGTATGTGATCATTGTAGTCGGGATTACTTTTATCATTATTACATTTGTGGGGCAAAGAACTTATGTAAGCGGAAGCTCTATGGAAAGTACATTGAGCCATGGGGACAACCTGATTGTAGATAAACTTACTTATCGTTTTTCGACTCCGAAAAGATTTGATATTATTGTTTTTCCGTTTCGATATGAAGAAAATGTCTATTATATCAAGCGTATCATTGGCCTTCCAGGAGAGACGATCCAGATTAAGGACGGGCAAATCTATGTGGACGGAGAGATTTTGGAAGAATCTTACGGTCGTGAGGTAATGAAAAGCGCCGGATTGGCGGCAGATCCGATCACCCTTGGAGATGATGAATATTTTGTCTTGGGAGACAACCGAAACGACAGTACGGACAGCCGGGATCCAAATGTGAGACTGATCCACAAGGATGAAATTATCGGTCGGGCGTGGATTCGCATCTGGCCATTGAATAAACTGGGAGTGTTAAAACATCAGTAATGACGAAAAAAGAAGAACGGCTTAAAAAGCAGCAGGAAAAGCTTGCAAAAGAGCTGGAGCGGTTGGAAGGATTAAAAGTATACGAAAGAGAATATGAAAGTCTTGGCCTTGTGTGCGGCATCGACGAGGCCGGAAGAGGGCCTCTGGCAGGACCTGTGGTGGCAGGTGCGGTTATTCTTCCCGGCGATTGCCGGATTTTATATTTGAATGATTCCAAAAAACTGACGGCCAGGCGTAGAGATTTACTCTATGATGAAATACTCGAGAAAGCACTGGCAGTGGGAGTTGGGATTGTGGATCATGAGCAGATTGATAAGATTAACATTCTACAGGCAACCTATCAGGCCATGAGAGAGGCAATCAGCGACTTGAAGAAGAGCCCGGATGTTCTGCTGGTGGATGCGGTGACAATACCGGGAATTTCGGTTAAGCAGGTGCCGATTGTAAAAGGAGACGCGAAGAGCGTGTCTATTGCGGCGGCGAGCGTTGTGGCGAAAGTGACCAGGGATCGGATTATGCTTAAGATGGAGGATGTATATCCCGGGTATGGGTTTGCGTCCAATAAAGGGTATGGATCGGCGGCGCACATTGCGGCGCTGAAAAGTATAGGTGCCTGCGAGATACATAGAAGAACTTTTATTAAAAATTTTGTGGAAGTGTAAAATTTTATGAAAAACACCCGCCAGATCGGCGCTCGTTACGAAGAATTAATCGCCGAATACTTACAGCGTCAGGGATATAAGATTGTAGAAAGAAATTTTTACTGTCGTCAAGGAGAGATTGATCTGATCGCTGTGGACGATCCGTACCTTGTATTCATAGAAGTAAAATATCGGACGAAATATACTGCAGGTCATCCTTTAGAAGCTGTTGGGTTAAAAAAGCAAAAAAAGATATCCCGCACTGCCGTCTATTATTGCTATAGTCACAAGATTCCAGACACGCATCCTTGCCGCTTTGATGTAGTCAGTATTTTAAACGGTCAGATTGAACATATAAAAAATGCGTTTGAATTATATCCATAGGGTGAACATCATGAATTGGAAAAGAAAATCTAAGACAGACACCATGCGTATCAAAACAAAAGATGGCGTGCCATATTTCGTGTTTCCGATTTTGGAAGATACGGATTTGGTGCGCCATGGTTTTTCTACCCGTTTAGGCGGCGTCAGCCAGGGACATCTGTCAGAGATGAACTTAAGTTTTACCCGGGGGGACGATCCTGAAAATGTCCGGGAAAATTTCCGGCGAATGGGTGCTGCTATCGGATTTGATCCTGAGTCTTTAGTGCTGTCCCATCAGACCCATACGACCCATGTACGTCTGGTCACTGAAGAGGACAGAGGAAAAGGTTTTGTAAAACCTTTAGATTATACGGATGTGGACGGGATGATTACGGACGTACCGGGGCTTATGCTGGCTACTTTTTATGCGGACTGTGTGCCGCTCTTCTTTGTGGATCCCATAAACCGCGCGATCGGTCTGTCCCATTCCGGCTGGAAAGGTACTGTAAATCGTATGGGAGCAGTAACGATAGAAAAAATGAAACAAGCGTTTGGAACGGATCCGGTCCATCTGCGCGCTGCTGTCGGTCCGTCCATCTGCCAGGACTGTTATGAAGTCAGCGAAGACGTGGCGCTTGCGTTTATGCAAGAGTTTAAACAATACGCAGATGAGCAGCTGGTATATAAGACTTCTGAACAAAAATATCAGTTAAACCTCTGGCGCGCCAATGAGATTATACTTTTGGAAGCCGGTATTCTGGCGGAACATTTAGCAGTTACCAATGTGTGTACCTGCTGCAATCCAGATCTTATGTTTTCTCACAGGGCAAGCCATGGAAAAAGAGGAAATCTGGGTGCGTTTTTAGGGCTTACTGCTCCATCTTCTCCAACAGGGCGTGGATACGTTCGGTAGGATCATTGACGCGTTCTGTGGATACGTCATGGTTGATACAGTCAATGATGGCTGACAGGAACTTGGTCATATCCGCTTCCACATAATATGGACGGGAGAGCAGTTCCGGTGTACGGTAATTTAAGTTGGTGGAAACCACATGGCTTAAATATCCCTTTTCGAGATCGGAAGCGCACAG
>CAJUMT010000064.1 GCA_910587495.1 uncultured Lachnospiraceae bacterium
TTGCCGCTCTCGCAAGCGACTCGATTATCTTACCAAATCTTTACTGCTTTGTCAATACCTTTTTTTAAGTTTTTTTGACTTTTTTTCAGAAAAGATTTGTCTTACAATCTTTACCAGCCGCTCTCGCAACCAGCTCGATTATAATATCACCTTCCCCAGATAATGTCAATACCTTTTTCTAAGTTTTTTTATTTTTTTTCGGTTCAATTTCAGACTGCCTGCAGTCCCGGATTTATGACATGACCAGCAGCACTCCCGCCAGTAACAGCAGATTATTTTCATACAGATATTCCAGGAGAATGCCTTGCCTGATCCACTGCGTCGCCGCCGCCCCCCAGCCTGTACCTTCAAAGATCAGCAGGACGAGAAAGAATACCCACAAGGTCAGCACTTGCTGTGCCAAACCGAACCCCGCGCCTAGAAGCCGGTTTACAAGACTAAGCCCCGGCACTTTTACCAGCAGCTCCAGAGACAAAAGAACCGTTCGGAGGATTACCTTAACGACTATATAAGTCACTGTCATGGCTAACAGTCTGGCCACAAACATCCGGACATACGCGTCCGCTTCCTCTCCGAATCCGCTTAAAATCAGTATTTTATATACTTCGCTGTCTGTTCCTGCCAGATTTTCAATCGAAAGCGCCTGCGGCAGGATTCCCTCAATAAAATCCGCCACATAGGGCGAAACTACATATACCATAAATAAGGTCGCCAGCGTAATCGCCAGCGACAGTCCTTTTTTCACCAGTCCCTTACGGTACCCGTCCAGTATTCCAAATCCCAGAAATAAGATTCCTGCCAGATCTGCCATATTCCAAATCCTCCTGACCGTATCTCAACACATAACTTTTTCGTTTTTATTTTAATCGAATCTGATCCGTCCTTGATGCGTGCATTACAATATACCTGCTGCTTCCCGACTGTGTATACAGGTTGGATATGGATTCTTCAAACTCTGCCGTAAAAAATATCTTTCCACTTTCATTCATCATAAGACATGCAAATTCATTATAAATAAGAATATTTTTCCCGGAAAATTTTAAGGTCTGGTAATCCAGTCCAAATTCAGTCTCAAACTGCCGCCTTCCCTGCGCGTCATATACCTGGAGCGCATATTCCTCCTCTTCCCCTTCAAATACCAGGCCAATCTTCCCTTCCGAGCAGAATATGCTTAAGATCTCTTTCTCTACAGGAATCTCCATAGTCTGCTCTGGTATCTGCTTTCCTTCATATATTAAAAGCCGGTCCGTCCCCACCGCAAAACAGTGAGTCGTGTCCATATACTGCACATATGGCATAACGATTCCGGATATGATCTCCGAAGATACCAGATGGTCTTCATAATTTTCCCCCACCGAGTCGAAATTATAAAAAGCAAGGCAAGTACTTACAGCTCCATCTTGTACCTGAAGAAATGAGACCGCGAGTTTGGTGGCATCCGCGCTCAAAGACATACTGAGAGGATAACCCGTATCCTGCAGTTCAAATTTAGAGTTAATCAGTTCTTCTCCTTTTTTATTGTAGAGATAAATCCGCATCATATCCCCGTCTTCCAAAAGCACCGCAAGCACCCCCTGAGAAGATACGGATATCTGTCGGATCGGCAGACGTGTCTGTATATCAGCCTGCAGGCCGGATACGTCAAAGATCATCGCCGACGTGCCGTTTTCCTCCGCAAGGGCTATACTCCCCTGGCAGACATGAATGATAGGGTTTTGCATACTGTAGGTCTGACTCCAGACAGGCCGGTTATTAGAATCCACACAGGAGATTCCGTCTTTTCCGTATTTCAGCACATAATTCAAAAACTCTGTATACTTCGTTGTCATCGTATCTGAGCGGTCAAAACTGTTCACCACCTCATAAACCTCATAGGTACGGTTTTGAAAAACGAACCATATGCCAAGCAAACATAATATAACAACCGCAAACACACCCGCTGAAACAGCTATGCTCCTCAGCCGATGTGCTCTGAGTTCTTTTTTATAAACATCCATATCCCCGTTTAGATTCGTATCCGACGTGTCCGCGCCTACACCAGGCTTCAACAACTGTATACTCATGCTCCGCTTCCATTCTCAAAAATGATACCGATTTTCTGTAGTATACCATTTTCTTTTATGGAAGTAAAATAATTTCTCCAACATATATAATATCGCTGTCGCTTAACTCATTCAGCTCGAGAATTTTATCCAGCATATCCTCTGTGCCGTATCTTGTCCGACAGATATTAAGAAGCGTATCCCCCTTATTCACCACATAGCGTTCCGGCTGGCTTACAGCCTGAGACATAACTTCCTGTACCGGCTCAGGATTTTCAGAGGAATCCGGCGCTTCCTCATCTGGTTCTGTACTCTCTTCCGACGTATCCTGGCCGTCCGGTTCTGAAATTCCATCGTCAGGTGCATCCGGTTCCTCAGTATTCGCTTCCTCTCCTTCAGCATCTGCCTGTTCATCATCGTTTGTTTCCGGCTCCCCATCAGGAGCCTGTCCATCCTGGTCTGCCAACGCCTGCTGATTTTCCAGCCGCACCGCCTCTTCCACTTCTTCCTGGGAACCAGTATTACGGGCGCCCGCCAGACTCTCCGATATATTGTCGATAGCGTGTTCCATATGAGACATACGGTCATAGTTGTTTACGAGCGTGATCCCAATCACAAGAATAACCATCACAAGGAAGGTACAGGAAGTATATAAAAAAGCCAGCACCTTTTTCTGTGAGCTTTGTTCTCTTTTTTCCTGCATAACATTGCGGAAACGGGCTGTAGCGCGATCCCTTATAATTCCTTCTCTTTCGATCCCGGCTCCACCACGCCGGCGGCTCATATATGCCTGCATCCTGTCATTTTTTTCATAATATATATAGTAACCGCAGACCGGCGCCAGGCCTTTCTCACCGCACACATAAAAGACTTCCTCATTGTCCAGTATATCCGTCTGAAAAAACAGACGGTTATCGCCGGAAAAGTTCCGACCGTGTATCTTTTTGATTTCTTCAGACAAAACAGGCGGAAATCCCGGATTAGCCATATACCATCCTATCACATCCATACCCTCAAACCATGTATGTATTTCCTGGAATATATCCCGCCACTGATCATGCGTGAACCATTTTTTCATATCCTGTCCCATATCCACTTCCAGCGCGCCCTGAACATAAATTCCCTGTCCTTTTTCTACTCTGCCTACCAGAACGGCTGTCTTTATGCAGGTCAGGTTGGTTTCCGCCACCTGATGTAGAAACGTATACACATAGTCCTCAATCAGGATTTTTATTCCCTGCCCCGGCTCCCCGATCTGGCGTACATTTTTTGGAAGTTTCCAATTCTCTTTTGCGTTTTTACGTTCTAACAGTTCCATCGTCACCAACCTCCGTTTTGGATACATGGTAGCACAGACATTACTTAAATTTTTGGCGAAAAAAGTAAGAAAGACCTGGTATCTTATCGACAAAAAGAGCAGACAAGCCATAATGCATCCATATTGAAAATCGCTCTAAAATATGCTATTCTTCTATCAACAAAAGGTCTGGAGGGATGAGTATGATAAAAGTGTTTTTAGTGGAAGATGAAACTGTGATCCGCCAGGGAATCAAAAATAATATTGACTGGACCTCCCATGGCTTTGAATTTGCAGGAGAAGCCGGCGATGGAGAATACGCCTATCCCATGATTTTAAAGACTCAGCCGGATATTTTGCTGACGGATGTAAGAATGCCTTTTATGGACGGATTGGAATTAAGCCGACTGGTCAAAAAAGCCCTCCCAAAGACTAAAATTATTATCTTAAGCGGCTATACGGAATTTGATTATGCGAAAGAAGCTATTAAGATTGGCATTAGCGATTATCTTTTAAAGCCGATCACTGCATCCAGCCTAATTGAAGCTTTAAAAAAAGTAGCAGATCAGATCCAGGATGAATTAGAACATTCCCGGCTTTTGGAACGGTATTTTGTAAAGTATGAAGAGTATATGGAATTTCCGGACAAGACAGATTACAGCGGCGTAGATCGCCGACTAATCGAAAATTTTCTAAAAACGGGAAAGATAGAAGAATGCGGACGTTTTATTGAGGAATATTTTGAGGCGGTGGGAGAAGGCAACTATATGTCTTTGCTTTTACGGCAATATATGACCATGGACATTTTCTACTGCGTCCAGGAGTTTATCAAAACACTGAAACCGGCTCCCGAGGAGCTTCCGCCTGAGCTGATGGATCTTAAAAGGATTACCAAAGCGATTGAAAAAATAGAAAGCACCCTGGAGTATTTAAAAGAACTTTTCACCCTGGCGCTGACCATCCGGGATAAAAATTCCGGCGACCGCTATGGTCTTTTAATCCGTGAAGCAAAGAATTATATTGAAAAAAATTACGACAACAGTGAATTTTCCCTGAATATGATTGCAGGATATATAGGTATAAGCCCCAGTTATTTCAGTTCCATCTTTAAACAAGGAACCGGACAGTCTTTTGTGGAATATCTGACAAAAAAGCGAATCGAACGGGCTTGTGAACTTCTTAAATGTACCAACTTGCGTACATCGGAAATAGGGGAACAAGTCGGCTATAACGACCCTCACTATTTCAGCGCGACGTTTAAAAAGATCACCGGGCAGTCGCCTACGGAATTCAGAGCCGGAGAAAATCAGGAGAATACAAAGAAGTGAAAAAAGAAGACTGCGATAAAAATAAAAAACACCCCCGTCGGTTCACGCTGAAAATGCGCCTGTCCCTGCTTTTATTTGTCATCGCTATCCCTTTGACCGGAATGATTCTGGAGATTCTGAAAATGGTGCAGAATTATTCAAGCTCCTATAATGAGATTATGTCCAACCTGAAAATAGCCAATGAATATAATATCAAATTCAAAGAGGACATGGAATATTCCATGTACCGGGTTATGATCGGACTGATTGACGCTTCCAAATTTAAAGACGGCGATATTACGGAAGGTTCTACGCAATATGCTACTGTGTTAAAAAACCCGATCAACATGATCAACTCCGCCAGATATGCCTTTGGCACTTCCATAGAACGGGTTCCGGATACGGACAGCGAAATTAAGATCCGCGGGATCTTATCCTGCCTGGACAGCCTGGAGAAAGCCGTTAATCGGATGATTGACAACTCTGCCGTTCCGGGAACCTACAGCGAGAATGTTTCCATATGGGAAAACGATGTCAAAGGCCTGTGTTCTATGATACAGGAATATATTACGCAATACACCCATTATGAAATGATACATATGGAAAAACTTCAAAAACAGATGGATGAACAGACTCGGCAGACAATCGGCATATTCATCGTGCTTCTTCTGGGCGTTCTGGCTCTTGGTTTTATCCTGTCCACTACCATCACGGATTCTGTGACCACACCTATCAATTCTCTGAAACAAACCGCGGAAGCTTTTGGACGAGGAGACCTGACCGCCAGGGCCAGCATGTATCAACTGGAAGAAATCAATGTACTGGCAAGAACCTTTAACAAGATGAGCGACGAGATAGAAGACCTGATGGAAAAGACCCGGTTGGAACAGAAAAATCTGCGTGAGGCAGAGTTAAAGCTCCTTCAGGCTCAGATCAGCCCTCATTTTCTGTACAATACCCTGGATTCTATCGTCTGGATGGCAGAAGGGGGAAACAATAAACAAGTAGTGGAGATGACGACCAACCTAAGCGATTTTTTCCGTACGGTACTTTCCGGAGGACAAGATTTTATTACGGTTGCCGAGGAAGAAAGTCATATCCGAAGTTACTTAAAAATTCAGAAAATCCGCTATGAAGATATTCTGGAATATAGTATTGATATTAATCCCGATATCAAAAAATATGTAATCTTAAAGATGACTTTACAACCAGTGGTCGAAAACGCTCTATATCATGGAATTAAGAACAAGCGGGGCGGCGGAAAGATCAGCATCCGTGGTTACGGAAACGAAGAAAAAATCTTCTTTGAAGTAGAAGATAACGGGATCGGAATGGATCAAGCCACATTAACAGCGCTTAACAAAAAGCTGAAAAGTTCTGAGCGTCCCTCAGATACGCAAAAGGGCAGCTTTGGCCTCTACAATGTGGTTCAAAGGATCCGGATGTACTATGGAAACCAGTCGGATCTTACCATCATTTCCGAAAAAGGAGCAGGAACCCGTGTCTGTATCTGTTTGGGATTGTCTGAGAAGAACGATCTTAAAAAAACATAAAATTATTAAAAAAAAATTATATTTTTACCGGAAAAACAACGTAATTCCTGTTTGTCCGGTTTTTTTTGTGGGAAAATTTGAACTTTTTTCTAAAAATATCCCATGGAATTTTCACTTATAATTCTCTACAATAAAGCATGTAAACATACTTCAATCAGCGAACACCCGAATCAGGTGAACGCAGAATTAAAAGGAGGAAAAAGTATGAAAAGAAAAGTATTATCCGCATTGCTGATCGCAGCAATGGCAGTGACAACCGTAGCGTGTGGAGGCGGCGCAGCCGACACAAACGCCCCGGCAGAGCCGGCAACAGATGAAGCCCCGGCAGAGGAGGCTCCGGCAGAACCAGCAACAGACGAAGCCCCGGCAGCGGATGCCGCTTCCGGAGACCTGATCACCGTAGGTTATGCGCAGGTAGGCGCCGAGTCCGACTGGAGAACAGCAAACACAGAATCTTTCAAATCTACCTTTACCGAAGAAAACGGATATAAACTGATCTTTGACGACGCACAGCAGAAACAGGAGAACCAGATCAAGGCAATCCGTTCTTTCATCCAGCAGGAAGTAGACTACATCGTAGTAGCTCCCGTTGTTGAGACCGGTTGGGAAACCGTTCTGGAAGAGGCAAAAGAAGCCGGCATCCCGGTTATCCTTTCCGACCGTATGATGGACGTTTCCGACGACACGCTCTTTGAAGCTTGGGTAGGCGGAAACTTCATAAAAGAAGGCGAGACCTGCGGCGACTGGCTTGCACAATATTTAGAAGACCAGGGACGCGGCGAGGAAGAGATCAACATGGTAACCATTCAGGGTACCATCGGCGCTTCCGCACAGGTTGGACGTACAGAAGGTATGGCAAACAAACTGGCTGAGCACTCCAACTGGAAAATGCTTGACATGCAGTCCGGCGAGTTCACACAGGCAAAGGGCCAGGAAGTTATGGAGTCCTTCTTAAAGAGTTATGACGACATCGACGTAGTTATCTGCGAAAACGACAATGAAGCGTTTGGCGCCATCGACGCTATCAAGGCTGCCGGCAAAACCTGTGGGCCTGAGGGAGACATCATTGTAGTAAGTTTTGACTCTGTAAAAGCTGCTTTTGAGTCTATGATCGCAGGCGACTTAAACGCAACCTTCGAGTGCAACCCACTCCACGGGCCGCGTGTAGCCGAGATCATCCAGAAACTGGAAGCAGGCGAAACAGTAGACAAAATCCAATATGTAGATGAAGCTTACTTTGACACCAGCATGGATCTGGAGACCATCCTGGCAGAAAGAGCATACTAAATTATAAAGCCACATATTGATGAAACAATCAGGGGGCGCAGAGCCGGAGGCTTATATTCTCCTCTCTGCGCCTCCTTTTTATTGCCAGAAAAGGAGGCGCAGCTTTTATGGAAAAGGATTCCGTTCTCGAAATGAGACATATCTACAAAACATTCCCAGGTGTAAAAGCTTTGCAGGATGTGGATTTCACCCTGAAAAAAGGAGAAATTCATGCACTGATGGGAGAAAACGGCGCAGGCAAATCCACCCTGATCAAAGTCCTGACAGGCGTCGAGGAATTTGAGACAGGGGAGATCATGATCGAGGGCTGTGACCATCCGATCATCAACCGCAATCCTCAGGAAGCTCAAAAACACGGCATCAGCACGGTATACCAGGAGGTCAATCTCTGCCCGAATCTTTCTGTGGCTGAAAATCTTTTCATCGGCAGAGAGCCAAGAAAAGGCGGAATGATCGACTGGAAAGCCATGAACAAAAGAGCCGGGGAATTATTAGAAGACCTGGATATCCATGCAGACGTAACCCAGACCATTGACAACTACTCTATTGCGATCCAGCAGATGATCGCCATCGCAAGAGCTGTGGATATGTCTGCAAAAGTACTGATCCTGGACGAACCGACATCTTCACTGGATGACAGCGAAGTAGAAAAACTGTTTAACCTCATGCGAAGGCTTCAGTCCGAAGGCGTGGGTATTATTTTTGTCACTCACTTTTTAGAGCAGGTATATGCGGTCTGCGATAAGATCACCGTCTTAAGAAACGGGCAGTTAGTCGGCCAGTTTACCACCCAGGAACTTCCCAGAGTGCAGCTGGTAGCAAAAATGATGGGAAAAGATTTTGACGATCTTGCCGCCATCAAACAGGACAGCATGTCGGAAAAACATCACAGCGAAGAAGATATCGTTATCAAAGCAGTAGGACTCGGAAAGAAAGGATATATTAAACCTTTCGATCTTGTTATTCACAAAGGAGAAGTCGTAGGATTTACAGGACTTTTAGGATCGGGCCGTTCAGAGACCGTCCGCGTGATCTATGGAGCCGAAAAAACAGACGAGGGAGAACTTTTTGTAAAAGGCAAGAAATTATCAGCCAAACATCCGATTCATTCCATGTATGAAGGAATGGCATATCTTCCGGAGGACCGCAAAAACGAGGGAATCATTGCAGATCTTTCTGTCAGAGAGAATCTAATCATAGCATTGCAGGCAAAGCGCGGACTTTTTCATCTGCTCAGCAAAAAACAGCAGGAAGAGTTCACGGACAAATATATCGAAACACTTCAAATTAAAACAGCCAGCCGGGAAACTCCCATCAAGTCCTTGTCCGGCGGCAACCAGCAGAAAGTTATTATCGGAAGATGGCTTTTAACCAATCCTGATTTTCTGATCCTCGATGAACCCACCCGGGGTATCGACGTAGGAACCAAGACAGAGATCCAGAAACTCGTAGTCAAACTGGCAAAAGAAGGTATGGCTGTCGTATTCATTTCCTCCGAAATCGAAGAGATGCTAAGAACCTGCGACCGCATGATCGTTATGCGTGATACTTCTAAGGTAGGGGAATTAAGCGGAGAAGAGATGAACCAGACCACCATCATGTCAACCATAGCAGGAGGACAGTAACATGAATAAAAGTCTGAAAAATATAACATCACAACGCTTATTTCTGCCGATCTTCTGTCTCGCCCTGGTTCTGTTAGTAAATCTTTTTACCAGACCGGACTTTTTCTCCATAGAAATCAGAGACGGCGTTCTATACGGTTTCCTGATCGATATCATCAACCGCGCGTCAGAACTTGTAATTCTCGCCGTAGGCATGACGCTGGTCGTATCCGCTTCCGCAGGAACAGATATCTCTGTGGGTGCGATTATGGCTGTCAGCGCCGCTGTCTGCTGTAATGTACTGACCGGCGGAGAACGTGCGGCTACCGAATATGCAAGCCCTCTGATTCTTGGATTTATCGCGGCGCTGGTTGTAGGCGCGCTGATCGGATGTTTTAACGGTCTTTTGGTGGCAAAGCTGGAGATCCAGCCAATGGTCGCCACTTTGATCATGTTCACGGCAGGACGCGGTATCGCTCAGCTGATTACAGATGGTCAGATCACTTATGTCCGTGTGGACAGTTATAAGATACTAGGATCTTCCTTCCCGGGATTTCCCGTGCCCGCACCGTTTATTATATCAATCATTGTGGTAATTTTAACGGCGCTTCTCCTGAAAAAAACCGCTTTAGGAATGTATATACAAGCGGTGGGTATTAATAAAAAGGCTTCCAGCCTCACAGGTATTAAAGCAGTCCTGATCATTTTTTTAACTTATGCTTACTGCGGTATTTGTTCCGGTCTTTCAGGTCTTATCGCTTCCAGCCGTATCTACTCGGCGGACGCTAATAATATCGGTCTTAACATGGAATTGGACGCCATTCTTGCAGTGGCCATCGGCGGCAATTCATTAGGCGGCGGCAAATTTTCCATTGCCGGTTCTGTGATCGGCGCATATACGATCCAGGCTTTAACCACCACACTCTACGCAATGCATGTTTCTTCTGACCAGATTCCGGTATATAAAGCAATCGTCGTCGTTATCATTGTGACGCTCCAATCTGCCGGATTTGCAAGGTGGAGAAAATCACTGGCGCAGAAAAAAGAAAGCAGTACGGCAGAAAAGGGGGTGGCCTAAATGAAAAATAAACGCAAATTAAATCAGACCAGTTTTCTTCTTCTGATCACAATCGTATTGTTCTTTGTTATGTACATTGTGGGCTGTATCCTTTTCAGCGCACAAGGCTTCTCAAAAACACAGAACTTTTTGAACCTTTTCATTTCCAACGCCGGACTGATCGTGATCGGCATCGGCATGACAGTAGTTATGATTACCGGAGGCATCGATATCAGCGTAGGTTCTTTTGTAGCCATGGGTTGTATGATGCTGGCCTGGATGATGGAAAGAGGCGGCGTCGGAGCAGTACCGTCTGTTCTGATCGTGCTTTTTACCGGCATTATCTTCGGCCTGGTACAAGGATTCTTAGTTGCCTATATGGATATTCAGCCTTTCATTGTTACATTGGCCGGAATGTTTTTCGCCAGAGGTATGACTGCAATCATTTCAAAAGATATGATCAGTATCACCAATGAAACCTTTATGGCGTGGGCAAAAATCAAGATCTACCTGCCCTTTGGCGGCTATTTGAACCGCAAAGGACTTATGATCTACCCATACATCTATCCTACGGTAGTCATCGCTTTGCTTCTTCTTGTAGCGGCGTTTTTCATGCTGAAATATACCAAATTCGGACGCAGCATTTACGCCGTGGGCGGAAATGAGCAGTCAGCGCTGATGATGGGCCTGGACGTACGCAAAGTAAAATTAAAAGCCTATGTCCTGGACGGATTCTTATGCGGCATCGGAAGCGTTTTATTCTGTCTGAACACGCTGGGAGGATTTGTAGAGCAGGCAAAAGGTTTTGAGATGGACGCCATCGCCTCCGCAGTCATCGGCGGAACACTTCTGACAGGCGGCGTAGGAAACGTGATCGGAACTCTCTTTGGCGTATTGATTAAAGCTACTATTGAGGCATTTATTACCTTCCAGGGAACGCTTTCTTCCTGGTGGACCCGTATTACAATCGCAGCTTTGCTTTGCTTCTTCATCGTGCTTCAGTCGGTTTTGGCCATGCTGAAAAAGAAAAAATAATTTTTTACATTTACATAAAAAAAGAGAGGCGCCCGCTTCTCTTTTTTTATGTCTTTTATCTGAATTTGTAAACCGTCATCGTATGATATTTTTGCCCCGCATCAAAGACCGGCTGCACGAAAGCAGACGTATTGACACTGTTTGGGAAATACTGGGTTTCCAGACAGAGCGCGCAGCGCTTATCATAATGTACGCCGTTCTTTCCTGTCTGAGGTGTAATACAATTGCCTGCATAAAACTGCACGCCGGGAAGATCCGTCCATACTTCCATCACGCGTCCGGTCCTTTCATCCTCCACAATGGCCGCCTTTTCCACTTTTCCCGGCGTCGTACGAAGCGCCCAGTTATGATCGTATCCTTGTACCAGCGTAAGCTGCTCCCATTCCGCATCAATCTCGTCGCCGATACGTTTTGCTTTTCTAAAATCCATTGGCGTCCCTTCTACCGGACAAATTTCGCCTGTCGGAATGGCTCCTGGACGAATAGCTGCAAAACCGTCGGCGAAAATCGTCATTTTCTCGTCGCAAATACTTCCCGCGTCATGTCCGCCCAAATTAAAATAACTGTGGTTCGTCACATTGATAACAGTCTTTTTGTCGCTGCTGCCGTCATAGGAAATCTCGAGACCATTATCTGAACGCAGTCTATATGTGACCGAGATCTTAAGATTTCCCGGAAAACCATTCTCCCCATCCGGGCTTATATAAGAAAACCGCACGGCGTTTTCTTCCGGCAAGACCGCAGCGTCCCACAATACTTTATGAAAGCCATGATAAAAATCTGTATGAAGATTATTGCCGTTTTCGTTGGCGGCCAGATGATACGCGGTGCCGTCGAGTGCGAAAGCGGCTCCCTCAATCCGGTTGGCATTACGGCCAATGGTTGCGCCGAAAAAGCAGCCGTTCTCTTCATAATCAGCCAGCATATCATAGCCCAGCACCACATCTTTTACCACACCATCTTTATCCGGAACTAAAAGATTCACCAATATCGCGCCGTAATCCGTCACCGACGCTTCCATGCCGTTTTCGTTAAGTAAGGTATACAAAACTGCCTCTTTTCCGTCTTTTGTCTCTCCGAATTGCTTCTTTGTAATGCTCATATTTTTACTCCTGTTATAATTCCACGCGTCCCTCTAAAGCGCGCAAAAGCGTCACTTCATCTATGTTTTCCAGGTCACCGCCCACAGGCACGCCGCTGGCGATTCGAGTTACCTTGATACCTGTAGGTTTGATAAGTTTACTAATATACATGGCAGTTGTCTCGCCTTCCAGGCTGGAATTGGTGGCGATGATCACTTCATCCACATCCTTTTCCAGGCGAAGCATTAATTCTTTCAGCCGGATCTCTCCCGGGCCGATTCCCAGCATGGGTGAAATGGCTCCGTGCAGCACATGATAGACGCCTTCATATTTACCGGTCTTTTCGTAGGCGCTCATATCCCTGGGGTTTTCCACGACCATGATCACCTTCTGGTTCCTCTTGGGATTGCTGCAGATCGGACATAACTCCTGGTCTGTCAAAGTCAGGCATTGGCTGCAGTAGCGAATCACGCTTTTGGTCTTTACAATCGTATCTGCCAGTTTTTCAACCCGATCCTTGGGCATATCAATAATATAAAATGCCAGGCGTTGGGCCGTCTTGACCCCTATGCCCGGCAAAGAGGCCAATTGCTCCACCAACTGGCTAATCTGATTACTGTAATATTCCATCAGAACGGCAGACCTCCGCCAAAACCTCCGGTCAATTTTGCCATATTGGCTGCGGTGGCTTCATCCGCTTTCCGAAGTGCTTCATTGACAGCCGCCATAATCACGTCTTCCAGCATTTCCACATCTTCCGGGTCCACTGCCTCCGGGTCAAGTTTTACTTTTGTCACTTCTTTTTTGCCGGTTACAGTCACTTCCACGGCGCCTCCTCCGACCGCGGCTGTAAATTCTTTACTTTCCAGCTCTTTCTGGCTTTCTTCCATCTGACGCTGCATTCTCTGAGCCTGCTTCATCAGATTATTCATGTTTCCTGGCATACCTCCCGGAAATCCGCCTCTTTTTGCCATAGTGAAATCCTCCGTTCTTCTTCTACTCTATATCAATATCCATATGAATCATATCAGACAAGTCAATGGACGCCTCCTGCGCTCTGGTATCCGTAGCAGGCGTACAAATCTGCACCGCCATTCTTACATGCAGCTCTTTTTCGATCGTCTGTTCCACTTCTCCCGCCAGCGCTTCTTCATCCACCGGATGATTTTTATTCAAAACAATCTGTACGCCTGTATGCCCTGGTAACTCCCGCATCTGTGCGCCCTTTAACACGTTCTGCGCCCACCCGCCGGTCTTCTTACGGATCTCCTGAAAACGTGCGATAAGCGTCTGCACATCCTTTGGCAAAGCCTCAGGAACAATCTTTTCTTTCGACGTTCCTTCGGAGGGAAGATGAGCCGCTGTATCATCTTTGAGAGGTGCGGCAGATACCATGACTCCCTGCTCCATCTTTTGTTCCAGCTGCGCCAGCCTTTGAAGAACAGAATCATAATTTTGCTCCATGGACGGTCTGCACAGCTTGATCAGGGCGATCTCCACCAAAACCCGTTTCTGGGTTGCATAGCGAAGCTGGCCGGATAATTCTGAAAAAATACGAATATAACGCATGAGCGTATCCATATCCGCAAGAGCGGCTTCTTCTTTCATCAGTGCCAGACGCTCTGCAGATACATCAATCTCATCTTCCATTTCAGGCCCGCTTTTCAGCATAAGAAGATTCCTCAGATACCAGATAAAATCCAGAACAAACTGAGAAAGTTCTCTGCCTTTTAAAACGATATCCTCCAGCTCCCGTATCACCGACGTAAGATCCCGGGCGCAGATCTTCCTGAAAAAACTGCCAAACACATCCATGTCCACAGCCCCGATCACTTCGAGCACATGTTCATAAGTGAGCGTCTGTCCCAGGTAAAAAGCAATACACTGGTCTAAAAGGCTTAAAGCGTCTCTCATGGAACCGTCTGCTGCTTTGGCTATATAAGAAAGCGCCCGATCCTCTGCTTCCACCTGTTCTTGCTCCATAAGATCTTTCAACCGCGAAGCGATGGTCTCCACTGTGATCCTGCGAAAATCATACCGCTGGCACCTGGACAGAATTGTGACAGGTATTTTATGAGCCTCCGTGGTAGCAAGGATAAAGATCACATAAGAAGGAGGTTCCTCCAGCGTCTTTAAAAGCGCATTAAAAGCGCCTGTGGACAACATGTGAACCTCGTCAATAATATAAACCTTATACCTGCCCTCCGTAGGCGAATAAGCCACCTCATCCCGGATTTCACGGATATTGTCCACTCCGTTATTAGACGCCGCGTCAATCTCAATTACATTCATGGAAACGCCCGAGGCAATCGCCCCGCAGCATGCACATGCGCCGCAGGGATTACCGTCTCTTAATGCCTGACAGTTAACTGCTTTTGCGAATATTTTGGCTATCGTAGTCTTTCCGGTACCTCTGGTCCCGCAGAAAAGATAGGCATGCCCGATACGGTCAGACTTAATCTGGTTTTTTAATGTTGTAACTATATGATCCTGTCCTTTTACATCTGAAAATTCCGTCGGTCGGAACTTTCGGTATAACGCTGTATAAGACATGTCCCTTCACTCCTGATCAGTCGCCGAAACTAATTCCAACCAATTTGGCTTCCTCAATAATACCTGAATTGGGGTCCACCATCTTAAGTTTTCCTGCCACATCGCCCAAAGGCACTTTGCAGGTTTCACCGTTTACAATGGCTACCATGTATCCATAATCATCATCCATAATCAGTTTAGCTGCCCTTGCCCCTAATCGTGTGGAAAGTACGCGGTCATAGGGCTTCGGAGAGCCGCCTCTTTGGGTATGTCCCGGAACCGTCACCCGGACATCCGCCCCAGTCCTTTTCTGAATCAGCTCTGCCAGTTCATAAGAAACGGACGGATATGGATAATTAGCCATCTTCGCTTTGTATTCTTTTTTGGACAGCGCCGCATCCTCTTTGGAAATTGCGCCTTCTGCCACTGCAAGGATTGTAAATCCTTTTTTGGCCTTTGTCCGCTTTTCGATGGCTTCACATACTTTGTTAATATCATAAGGAATCTCAGGAATCAGCACGATGTCAGCGCCGCCGCCGATACCGGCATGAAGAGTCAGCCATCCTACTTTATGTCCCATCACTTCCACGATAAATACCCGTCCATGGGAAGCTGCTGTCGTATGGATACAGTCAATACAATCCGTGGCGATATCAGCCGCGCTCTGAAAGCCGAACGTCATGTCTGTACCCCAAATGTCATTATCTATGGTTTTCGGAAGATGGATAATATTAAGGCCCTCTTCTCTTAAAAGATTTGCACTTTTTTCCGTCCCGTTTCCGCCCAGGATTACCAGACAGTCCAGATTCAGCTTCCGGTAGTTCTCCTTCATAGCTGCCACCTTATCCAAACCGTTCTCATCAGGCGTCCTCATATTTTTAAAAGATTGTCTGGAGCTTCCCAGGATCGTGCCGCCTTTGGTAAGTATCCCTCCAAAGTCTCTGGCAGTCATATGCCGGTACTGATTATAAATAAGGCCTCTGTAGCCTTCCTCAAATCCAAAGATCTCCACGTCGCTTCCCAATTTGTTGTAAAGGCTCTTAGCCACGCCTCTCATGGTCGCGTTTAAAGCCTGGCAATCGCCGCCGCTTGTCAAAAAACCAACACGTTTCATCGCATCTTCTCCTTTTTATTTAGTCCGCTTTTCCTACGGTCTGTTACACCAGTAAATATTATAAACCAATCCGGCATTTTCCACAAGTGCCTAAGAATTTTCTGACACATCCCAGTGCATAAAAAACATGAAGCTTTTTATAGTATAAGCTTCATGCCGTCTTTTAGTCTACCATTTCTTCTATTTTTTAATCCGTGCATCCTGCTTTGAGCCATAGACCGAAACGTTACCTGCACAGTTAACTCAGCCCAGGCACCCCTGCGGCACACAGAAGGTCCCGCTTAGTGCT
>CAJUMT010000065.1 GCA_910587495.1 uncultured Lachnospiraceae bacterium
CCATCCGGATCAATTGGGCGTACTGCCTTTTGTCTTCATCAGAAAGCGCAGCGCTATCCAGGAGAAAACGGAACCTCAGCGCTTCGTTGCCGATTACATTACAGAGGTGTGCCATTGCTTTCGCATAGTTTTTGCCTTCCACGCCTTTGAGCGTAATGGAAATCACCGGAAATTTTCCCATATATTTTTCACAGAGTTCTCTTTCCTTTGCTATGGCAAGCCCATCGAACAGCCTTTCATCGCAGCCATAGGAGAAAAAATATTTGAGCATGCTCATGTTCAGGGATTTACCAAAACGCCTAGGACGCGTGAAAAGATTTACTTCCCCCCAGTTATGCAGAAGCTCTGTGATCAGCCCGGTTTTATCTACATAGTAAAAGTCTTCTGTGCGCAGTTTTTCGAAATTTTCAATACCGATAGGCAGTTTTTTGATAAATTTCAACTTTTATGCCTCCCTCACTTTTTATCACATTCTACCATATCGTATAGATTTACTCAATCAGAAAACACATTGTCAGATTTTGTACCAGACTTGCTATTCCAAAAGTAATATTTTATGATATACTTAAGTGAAATTTTCACTTTAAATCATAAATTTTATATTCAAATACGAAAAAATATATTGACAAAAGTGAAAATATCACTTAAAATTATCAGGAAAATAGTGTTGGAGTAGAAATATGCTTATTAGATTTAATGTTAGAAACTTTTTATCGTTTAATGAAAAGGACGATGGGAAAACCGAAGAGTTTTCTATGATTGCCGGAAAAGTTAGAAATAAGAAAGAACATACAGGGGGTGACGGGAACTTACGCCTGCTGAAATTTGCCGCTGTATTTGGCGCAAATGCATCTGGAAAATCCAATTTGGTAAAGGCTATGGATTTTATGCGTGATACGGTTATTGATAAGTTACCAGATGGATATACGGAAAAATATTGTAAGACAGAAGAAAATAATAAAGAAAAGCCAAGTTACTTTGAAGTCGAAATTAAATTGAACGAAAAATATTATGCATATGGTTTTGAGATTCTTTTGTGCAGAGGGGAATTTTGTTCAGAATGGTTAGTAGAGCTGACGGCTGACAATAAGGAAAAGCTGATTTTCAGCAGAGATATTTTAGCAGGAAAATATGAATTTGGAAGTACACTAAATGCAAAAGGACTGCGTGAAAAAATGGATGTTTATGCAGAAGATATTCAGGATGATAATAGTGTACTTTTTCTTTCTATTATGAACCGTAACAAAAGAAGTCTTTATGAAAAATATAAAAGAGCTTCAATATTTAGGGAAGTTTACTTATGGCTGGAAAAAGCATTGGACATTAATTATCCCAACGAGCCAATTTCAAATTATTCTTATATGGCTGACACAAAGAATATTGAAGAAGTATGTAACTTGATAGAAGCTTTTGGAACAGGTATAACCGGTTTTAAAATGGTGAACGCCCCGACAGAAAAAGTTTTATCACATTTACCTAAAACAATAAGAGAAAATGTTGTTAAAAAGATCGAAAACATAGTTTCAAATGCACAGGGAAAAACCGAACCATACATGAATGGTTTAATTATGCGCAGCTCAAAAGATTTTTTTATGCTGGAAGTAAAAGGTGAAGATGTAGTTTGCCAGACAATACAATTTTCTCATAATAACAAAGAAATGTTATATGAGATAGCGGAGGAATCAGATGGAACAGTCAGGATTTTAGATTTATTAAAGATCTTATTATCCGATGATGGCGTAACTTATGTGATAGATGAGTTAGATAGATGCCTACATCCAAGTTTGACATATAAGTTTGTGGATTCCTATTTGCAAATGGCGGCAAAAAAGAATATCCAATTAATTGTCACAACACATGAATCCCGTTTGTTGGATTTCGATTTATTGCGCCGCGATGAAATCTGGTTTGTGAACAAACGCAAAAACGGAGAAAGTGATATTTATTCATTAGAGGAATATAATGCCAGGTTCGATCAAAAAATCGACAAAGCATATTTAGAAGGGCGTTATGGCGGAGTTCCAGTATTCAGCACTGTATTTCCGATTGAAGAGGTATAGCAGATGAGAGAAAGCAGGAAATTTGCAGAGCGTACAAAAGCCTTAAAATCTGATGAGGCCAAAAAAAATATTTTCTTATAATTTTAGAGAAATGTTTGAGCAACAATGTGGATAACTTAGTTGAAGATTGCAACAAGTTGACAAAATACCTTAATCAAGAATCAGATATAGTCAATATTGTAGATGACATTTCAGAAATCATTCGGGCAAGCAATATCACTTATGATAATAGGTTTGATAAAATCTGTTTGATTGTGGATCGGGACAAAGAAAGTTTCTTAGCGCTGCCAGAAAATAATCAGTACAATTATGTGCTACAGACCTGTCAGGAAAAGGGATTTGGTTTTTATGTATCTAACCCGTGCTTTGAGTTTTGGCTATTACTCCATTTTGAGGAAGTATTTGAATTGGACAAGGACAAATTATTGGAGAATCCACAAGTGACAGCCAAAAGACGGTATACGGAGCATGAGCTGAGGAAATTGTTGCCGGGATATAAAAAAAGCAACTACAAAACAGCGTTTCTTATGAAACGAATAAATACGGCAATAAAAAATGAAAAAGCGTTTTGCGAAGATTTAGATGGATTGAAAGATAAAGTAGGTTCCAATATCAGTAAAATAGTAAAAGAATTGGTGCAAAGGATAGAAGCACCAACAGATTCATTGATCTGAAGGTGCTTCTTATTTTTGCAAAATTCACATAATTATCCGCCGATTTTTTTACTCAAAATCGTAAATTTCGTCCGCACGCTGCCGCCGTAGAATGGGGCAAGCCCCTCAATGGTAACGGAACCTTTATTTTTTCCTGCTGTTATGTTATCGCCATAAGAGACGGTATACGCCAGGCCTTCTTCTAAGCGGTACAGCCCTGCGCTTAAAATAACGTCTTCGTCTGTCTCACCTGCTGCTTTCATCTGTTTGACGGCGGTGGCGTCTCCCTGATAAACGGCTACTTTCGGCGTTAGTTGTTTTCCTGTCCAGGTTCGTTCTGCTTCTTCTGGAGAGACTACAATGTACAGGTTCTTTGCCGTCAGTTTCGTCCGGTAGATTGGCAGAGGTATGGTTACCGACCCTGTATAGTTTCCGCTGTCGGAAGCTGTGAGCACGGCATATGGTCTTTGATCTGTAAGATCTGATACCGGTGTCCCGCTTTCCAGAGCTTCAAAGTATGCCTGCACCTGATCCTGGCGATTATTATGGTAGGTAACAGTGTAATCTTTTTTTGCTTTCAGGTTTTTACTGCCGTCCGACAGCGTTATTTTGGGTGCATAAGTATAGGATGCGGATTTCCCGGGCCTGTACATGGTTTCTGCAACTACAGCGCTGACGGTTCCTTCTTCCTCTATGGATGCCTGGCAGATGGAGAAGGGGATGGTGAGTACACCCTGGTAGTTTCCTTTCCCGGTGATTTTCATCGTCGGCGCATCCGCGCCTTCCCGGGAAGCGATCTTTTTATTTTTTGTGTAGCTGACTTTATAATCCGTTCCCACAAGCAAAGCGGTTCCGTTATAGCTAAGCGCCGGTTCCGGCTTTGCCCCTGTTTTTGTATAGGGGACGGTCAGATTCTTCATGGCTTCGCTCAGCATCGCATCATTCAGCTGTGCAGCTTCGATCCGGAAAGTTTTTGTTATTTTTCCGGTGTAGCCGGAAGCCGGAAGCATCTGGAAAGTCATGGAGGCTTTTCCTTTTGCGGTATTATTTGTATACTGCACCTTATAGTCTGTACCGCTTACCAGTGTTTTTTCTTCAGGAGTCCCTTCTTTATAAACCAGGGAAACTGCATCCTGCCTGATCTCGTCTCCTGTGTAAGTGCAGGATGAGGCAAGGCCGTTTACAGCCACATTCTTGGCCGAAATGGCTGTCCCTTTGATCTTGAACTGTGTGTCTTTGGTTCCCATGTAATCGCCTGTTCCAGAGATACACAGGGAAGCCGTACCGACAGACAGGTTATCTTTATACTCTATGGTATAATCTTTTCCATAGAGCAGGTATTCTGTCCCGGCTTTGACCGTGAAGATATCGCCCTTTTCAGCCGGTTCCATCTGGCCGTCTTCCGCCACTTTATAGTATTCTTTTGTCTCTGTGTCATAATATCCGGGCGTCAGGCAGATTTCTTCCCCTGTATAAAGACAGTTTTTCTGCGCCTTGCCTATGGTGACCACGGCATGCTTCATCAGATGCCCTTTGTCTGCCACATAAATTGTTTTTTCCAGCGTACCTGTATAATTACCGGCAGCGGTAAGGGCAAGCCGGAACGTACCGCTGGCGCCTGCAGGGATCTCTGCGTTTTCCATCTTTCCTGCCAGCGCGTTCCCGGCAGCGTCGAGAGCTTCCTGGGCAGTAAGTTCTACGGTATAATCGTTCTCCGTCAGGGCTTTTTTATATTTCAGCGACCGGAACGGTTTCTGCGCTTTTTCCGTGTTTACGGCAAGCTGTTCCGTGCAGTTGAGCGTAAAGTTTTCCGCCGCATCCCCCTGGGGATCGGATACCGAGACAGGTTTTATATGGAAGTTTACATAAGTGGTCTCTGTATAGTTTCCTTTTCCTGTGACCGCCGCATAGGGAAGGGCGCTGTCAAAGCCGTTCGACGTATCGGACAGGGAACTGCCGACGCCGCCTTCGGCGTCTGTCTGATCCGCATTGACGTTATTGAAGTATTTTAATGTATAGTCGCTTCCCTGAGCCAACAGTGTTTCTCCTTCATATACCTGGATCGCGGGTTTCTGTGCGCTGCCGGTATAACAAAGGTTTTCCGCCGCCTGCAGGTCGAAATGGATGCCTTCTTCTGCGGCAGGCGGCTCCACATAAGCCGGGTCTTTTGCATGGCAGTTTTTACAGATTCCGTCTATATAGTCGTGCGGGGTTTTTTCGACTGCTTTCCCGTCCGAGAGTTTCACCCCGCAGCCTTTGCAATAGACGTCTCCTGTGTAGCCTTCTTCCTTACAGGTTGGGGCTTTTTCACCTTTCAGTTCCGTCCCTCCTGTGTGGTTGTCGGGGTTTAATTCCCCGTAGGGTTTCTGACAGTCTTCGCAGATTGCCGGTGAGGTGCAGGTCGCGGTTCCTCCATGGTGGTTGCCGGAATCTGGCTCCCCATAGGGTTTTTGGCATTCTTCGCAGACTGCCGGTAATGTGCAGGTCGCGGTTCCTCCATGGTGGTTGCCGAGATCCGGCTCCCCATAAGGCTTCTGGCATTCTTCGCAGATTGCTGGTGATATGCAGGTCGCGGTTCCTCCATGGTGTACATGCACCGCAAAGCGGGCTTCCAGGCTGGTATCCCCGTCAACAGGGAAACTGTATTTCATCTCGGAAGACACAAGCGTATCCCCGTCATACCATCCGGCGAATGTATACTCTTCATTGGCTGTTGCTTCTATGGTTGCTTCCTCGCCTACAAAATATTCGCCTGCCCCGCTTACCGTACCTTCCTTCGTGTCACATACAACCGATATTTTTTTCGCCTTCTCTACCGGCACATTCATAATTTCCGAAGAGAACGCCGACTCCGAAGCCGGTAAGACCAAAGACAGGAACGCATAATATTTATCTGCTTTTAGTTCAGTTGTCTTTCCTTCCGTCCCTGTAAGTGTACGCGCCCCGCTTATTTTTTCAGTCTCATAATCGGACAGCTGGTATGCATAGGTATCCGTCAGCCCGTCTATGTAATATATTCCACTCTTATATCCAGCAGTCACCTGGTCTGTAACTGTCCTCTGCGCCGGAATAACGATCTTTGTAATATTTCCTGCGAGACTTCCTTCTGATTCCTTTACACGAATCCAGAAATGCTGTTCTTCCTTACCCGGCGTAAGCAGCATGGCGGAGCCATCGCAGTCCGCCCAGCTAAGGCCTTCGTCATAGCTGTATTCATAAGCCGCGTCAAAGATCTCGATGATTCGCTCATCTTTATAATTGACCGTGACGGCTGGCGCGTCGTCCGGGCGGGCTGCAGCTTCCACCGGATCGGACAGGAGGCCTTCGCCGAATCCCCAGTCCACGCTGCTGACGCAGTAGGAATATGTCACCCCTGGCTTGACATCTGTATCCGTATACGTCAGCGTATCTTTGTCAATCTTTTTGAGCAGCGTGTATTCCTTCTCCCCTTCTTCACGCCTGTAAATACGGTACTGCGTCAGACCGGCTTCTTTAGACGCCGTCCAGGAAAGGGCTATCTTTTCCGGGCCGGGGACGGCGGTTAAGCCAGATAATTTTTCAGGCTGATGGTCACCATCAAGAGGAACAAACTTAAACCATGCTTTGTTCGTAAAGGACTCTGCTGTGGACCCTTTGTACCCATAAATCACCGCATAAGCAGAAGGAGAAGCATGTACCGGGAAAGGATCATAAACAGAAATATTGCATCTGGGATTTAATATTTTTATTTTTAACAGGCCATTGACATTAAATGCAAAGTTTTTTATTTGTGTTACAGTCTGTGGAACTGTTACATTCAAGCTGCCGCAGTTAGAAAAAGTTCCTATTTCTATAACTGTTACACCACTTGGAATTACAATTTCCCCCGTCAAACTCTTGCAACCATAAAAAGCTTCCTGGCCAATAGTTGTCACTTGATTCGGAATTGTTATATTTTCTAAATTAGAGCATTCGTAAAAAGCCTTCGAGCCAATTTCTGTCACATTGTCCGGGATTGTTATATTTTTCAAACTTGAGCATTGGTAAAAAGTATTATCATCTATATTCGTTACACCATCCGGAATGATTACTTCATTCAGGCTGCTGCAGCCGGAAAATGCACCACTGCATATCATTTTTACGCTGTCTGGAATGATGATTTCTTTCAGACCGGCACAATAAGCAAAAGCATTATCGTTTATCAATACTACCCCATCTAAAAGCGTTGCTTTTATTAAACTGCTGCAAGCGTAAAAAGCGCTATGTCCAAGAAATGCTACTCCGCCTGGTACTGTTATCTCCGTCAGACTTTTACAACCATTAAAGGCGCTGGTGCCTATTTCTGTCACACTATCTGGAATGATGATTTCCTTTATATTACTGCAACCGTAAAAAGCACTGTTTTTTATAGATTTTATACCATCGGGGATCGTAATCTCTGATAAGTTGCCACATCTGTAAAAAATTCTGTCTTCTATGGATGTCATGCTTTTGGACAGCGTTGCTTTTTCCAATTTACTACAGCAATAAAAAGCTTCCACGCCCATATTTTTCACTTTGTCTGGAATGGTGATTTCCTTTAAAGTTTCACAAAACCAAAAAGCCCGTATTCCTATTTCTTCCGCACATTCTGAAATATGGATACTTTCCAGATTAGTGCAGTTACCAAAAGCTCTCGCCCCTATTTTTTTTACTGTATTGTCCATGTTTACGGAAACTATGTTTTTACAGTCTTCAAAAGCCCGTTCTCCTACATTTGTTACACCCTCTATTGCGACAGCCTTGATCCTGTCCTTGAAAAATTCCCATGGCCGCTGCGCACCGCTGCCGGATGAGGCGGAAGAGTAATCAGGCATTTGATCTATACCACCTTCACCTGTGCCCCGTATATGAAGCGTTCCGGAAGGATTTATAGAAGACACATGATCCCATTCCATCTGATACCATTCGCCTGAAAAAGGAAAGAGGAGGTCTTCTGAAATGCCGGTCAGACTCTCTTCCGTCTGTCCACCTGGCTCGTAACAGATCCTCATCCATTTAGGAAATGTATTCGCACTGGGGAACTTGCAGTCCGCACAGAAAATCTCGGCGACCTCAAGACTGCTGCCTGTAAAAGCATTTTCTTCCATACAAATGACATTTTCAGGAATAGCAATACGATTTAAACTAATAGTTCTGGAAAATGCGCCTGTCTTTATGGCTGCCACATCTTTATGGATTTCTATTTGTGTAAGTTTCTCACAATCCGCAAAAGCCCAGGCGCCCGCCGTTGTCACTCCCTCGTCTATAATAACAGTCTTAATTCCTCCCCGAAAGCTATACCAGGGCGGCAGATGGCCGCTATCCTTATCATAATCCTCCATCTCTCCCTGCCCGGAGATCTGAAGGACGCCTGTGGCCAGGTTAAGTTCATACTGTATATTCTCCCCACAATCCCCGGATAAACCTGCAAAATAACCGGCTGAAATATCTTTAAATTCCCTGTTATAACGAGCCGCATACGCCTGCGCCGTAGAGCCTTCATAGCCATAGATGACTGCCCATTCGGGAAAAGTAGACGCCGCGTCAAAGATCTCGCAGTCCTGGTTAAAGATCCCGACAGACGACAGGCCGCTATCCGCAAAAGCACGTTCCCCTATCTCTTCCACGCTCTCAGGAATACTGAGTTTTTCCAAGCTTTGACAGCCATAAAAAGCACCTGCGCCTATTTTCCCCACCGTGTTGTCTATTTGTACGATACTTAAATTTGCGCAGTTATTAAAAGCCCAACTTCCTATACTTTTTGTTTCAGACACTACAACAGTCTTGATCCTGTGCCAGAATCCGTGCCAGGGCGGAAGATTACCTTCCTCGGAAGAGGCGCCAAAATCCGGCATCTCCCTTATCTCCGAATAGTTATCTTTTTCTATATAAAGAATCCCCTTGCGATCCACATCGAATGAATCCCATTCTGTGCGGTAATCCCAAAAATTCAAGCTCGTCGCATAGCCCGGCGTATACGGGATATAAATCTGCTCGTCACAGATAAATCCCCTTATTAGGTAATCTTCAATGCCTCCACCAGATGCTGGATAATACACAATCGATTCTTGTGGAAAAATTCCATCATAACCACAAACATTACAATAACCATTAAATATTTCAGCCACTCTAAGCCCACTGTTTACAAATGCATAACTCCATACCTCTCTTACAGATGACGGCAAAACAACATACTCTAGAGAGGTACATCCATAGAAAGCGCCCTCACCAATTTTAGATACTCCTTTATAATTAGTATAACCACTATCAGTTACCACTTTACGCTGGCGGATATCTATAGATTCCAGGTTCACACAGTCTGCAAAAGCCCAATTTCCTATCCTCGTTATATTGTCATCTATAACAACCGTTTTAATTCTGTCCCGGAACTCGTACCAGGGCGGCAGAGAGATTTCCGTAGAACCGGCCAGGCTTCCGTCAGAGTCAGTATAATCAGCCATAGCCCATTTACCCGCTGTATCCCACTCGTCAGACTCATCCCCTTCATCAGCCGCATCCTCTCTGCGGTATATTCTGATGACGCCGGTCTCCAGATTCATTTCATACATGGCATTCACCCCGCAGCTCCCGCTGGTCTCCCAGGTTTCATCTGCAGGGTCATTTTCCAAATCCGCAGCCACAGGTTCATTTTCTAACTCATCAACTGCAGGCTCTTCTTCCGAACCTGCAGAAGGGATATCGGTTTCCTCCTGCAAGTCTGCTTCTTCCTGCCCGGGCTGCGTGGCATCATCTACAGTCATCTCTGCATCTTCCTGATTATCAGAATTCCCTGACTCTTCCGTCCCGGCTTCCCCAACTATCTCCTCCGCATCGGAAGGCGCCGCATATACTGTCTGCTCCATCCCGGCGCTGCCGCATACAAGCGTCCCGCAAAGCAACGCAGCCATAAACCTTCTTAATTTCTTTCTAAGCATATGCCAACCTCCGTATCCATATTTTTATTTTGTTTCAAACTTATATCGCTCCCTTCTATACATCCGATACATGATACACCTGAACAGTATGCAAAAACGGCCCTGGAAACAGGACCGCTTTTACCTAAACTGTTCAATATCTCCTATATGAAATTAGCATGATTTGCCGGACGCGGCAACAAAGTAAACATTAACATTTCACAAAAATATCATTCCATGAAAAATTTATTACATACTCGCTACAGCCTTCCGTTTCAATGCTCTGCGCCTTTCAATTCCCTTTCTGCCTCTTTACCGGAATTATTGTAATATGCAACTTTTTCCGCTACTGTCATATCCTTTGTCCGCTCATAATTCTGTTCTCTGATCTTATGAATGTCTTCAATCGTAAAATCAGGACTAATGACCAACGCATCCATAATCATCCCTCACTTCTTACCTATGCAGATCAATTATCCATCTTCCTTTTTTCGTTGCACCTTCCCGCCGGAGTATCCCTTTTGCTTTTAATTTACCCATGACGTATCGAATCCCAGTTTCTGATTTTTCTATGTCAGTCTTTACACTTTCTATGCCAGTTTTTATCTTATCACCTGCATTTTTTATGCCTGTTTTTATACTGGAGCGATAAAAATTCACTCTGAAAGCATCACCCATATCAATAAATTCCGGCTCCTGAACACCGTATTCTTTACACCCCTGAATCATTCGCTGAAAACCGGTTCCCCATTGTTCTATAATTCCCATTCGACTGAATACTTCTGCTATACAGGCATTACGGATCTTGGACCGGCCAGAGATCGCCTGTTCCATGGTTAGCCCGCCATACAGCATACCTGGAGAAGTAATCTCTACTCTGTTATCATAAACGGCCACCTGAACACAGGAGTGATCCAGATAGCACCGATGACATACGGCATTGATGATGGCTTCCCGAATACTTTCCGGCGGTAATTCATATCGGTCTTTTCGGACAATTCCATCAATGGTCGCACCAAGATTAATATGTTTTAAAACAAACTGATATGCTTCCTCAATCTGACCATAAATTGAGCCGTCAAATTCTCGGCGGTCAATAAAGACCGCCCTGTTTTCACCTTTGAACAATGCACATTGTATTTTCGCAAACCGAAAAGTATTTTTTGTCAAAAGTATAAACGCGTTGGTTGGCAAATATGACGATCCATTCTTCTTCAATATTCCCCAGTTTTCAAGATTTACAGCAGTTATCGTTCTTACCTTTTTTATAGAGATCCCCTGTGATTCTGCAATGTACTTTTGGATATCGCTGCACAGCCGCAATGCATTTTCTTCTTCATAGTCCGTTTCCACATTTACCAGTTCGTCAAAGGATTTTCCCGCTCCCTGATATTCCAGATCCTTTAACACCGCCTCATCTGCCGGTCTGCTGGTTCCTGCCACCCGGATATAGGTCCCGCGCTCTTTCCCCTGGCTTCGGATATAATATGGCCTGTTCTGCCCGGGATAAATTTCTATTTGAACAATACATTTCCCTTCTATCGTCTGAAATATTATATCTGGAACGATCTGCGGCATGCACATGTCAGAAACAGCATTTGCGATCTTATCCATAATCTGGAATACAGAATTACGGTCAACTCCAACAATGTCCTTTGTTATATCATCCACACCAAGCACTATCTTTCCGCCTGACGTATTGGCAAATGCAACCACTGTCTTCATATATTTCCTGCTGTCATCAGGAAGCTGTATTTTAAATTCTATATTTTTAGACTCGCCATGTTTTATTTCTTCAAGTGTCATTTTCTTCCTCCCCCTGGCTTGCTATGGGCTGTCTCAGCCTTTCCAAAAAATTTTCCATCGGATGTCCGCCTGTCGGACAAAGAATGCGGTCTTCCTCTTTGCATTTATTCCAGAATTTCTTTTCTATTTCCTCTTTGGAAATATAACTTCCAAGTTTATAACCTTCTATATCCATCAGATACAGTATTTTTTCCAGAGGATAATCACGTCTCAGCAAATATCCTGCCAGACATCTTCTGATATTTGCCGGGGTAAGCTGACTGTAAAATGGATCTTCTATATCTGCTTTTGCAATTCCCGAAAGTATCGTATTGATTGCACCATCGCTCAATACTTCTCCATTGCTGCTGCAAAACACATATTTCCCCGGTGCTTTCGCTTCTTTCAGTTTTTTCAACATTTCCATGAGATAAGACGGTATTGGATACTTCTTTTTATCTATTTCCAGTTGTCTGTATCTAAAATGAATATTTTCCCATTTCAACGCACATAATTTTCTGCGTTCCATACCATATGCAAGAAAAGTCAAAAGTATTGTTTTATTCCTCATTCCATGTCGATTACCGTCCAGAAATTCAAGAGCAATTTTCAATTTATCAATAATCATTACATCCTGCATCTCGTATTTAGGCAAAAAATTCGGAAAACTTTTTTTCACCCGATCCGGATCATCAAATTCACCATTTCGAGTTTTCGCCTGCATAAAATCTTTTATATAAAAAAATGAATTTCTTGCGCTTTTCAGAGATCTGCACTTTGTTCTATCATTTACAAATTCAACAAAAGCCGGAAATTTTATACTATCATAAATATTTTCTTCATACCCATAATCCCCTTTATATTCTGCATAAAAATCAAGAAACCTTTTTAGTGCCGATTCATATGCTGGCCAACTTTTTTCATTTCCTTTATACCCATTATTTCTATAATCAATGATATCCTTAAAAAAATACGCGTTCCTCTTCTCCCCAATTGTGTTTTCCGCCGAAAAATATTTAAAATATTTTTGATCAGTATTCATCCCATATCTTATTTCCAGCACTACCTGGGAATTAGTAAAACTATTTTGTGTATTCGGAACGATATCCAGATTAACCAGCCATATACCATCTGTGTGTAAAAGTATTCCCCATTTACAGCTATATTCCGGCATTTTCCTGACAAATGCCGAAAGACCTTTTTGCCATCTCTCTTCAACAGACCCCATAATCAGCAGATTATTTTTTTGGAAGGCGTTTGTATATTCTTTTATACATAGATCTCTTCTTTCATACCCCATATTTTTTATGAAATTTCCTCTGACTATTTCCTGATAAAACTCCTTTTCCACCAAGTTTGGGCTCTGTGATATTGCTGTTTGGATTTCTTTTAAAATCTTTTTATATGTGTTTTCCATATATTTTATCCTTTGATCCTTTTTCAAACAGTATATCATCTCTGCATGGGCATTTCAAGTTAAACAAATTGAAATCTTTGTTTCATATCAGTATCTGCAGTATGCAGTTTATTATCTGCTACAAAGTTTTCCTGCTACAAAGTTTTCCTCCCAAAAATAATACTAACCGCTTTTCTCAGGGAAGCTCTCCTATGTAAAATTAGCATGATTTGCTAATGCAGCAACAAAATAAACATTAACATTTATGACAATACTGATTGAAAACAAGACCCTGAAGGCATCATCCCTCAAGGTCTTTTTGTATTATTCTACTATGCTAAAAGTTCGTATAAATTTCCCTCTGAAACTGCCTCGTCCTGTTATGGTGACGGTCGGCGGCTTCTCGGAACCAGGCGTACCAGGTTTCTTATTATTTTTATAAGAAACAGTGTAGTCCTTTCCTTTCCAGAGACGTCTGCCTTTATAAGTCAGCACTACGCTTGGCTGATATCCCTTCTTCAAATTTCCAGGCATACTTTCTTCAATTATGCTCAACTTAAATCCGTCATCTTTCTCTGAAAATTCGCAGGGCGTGATTCGGAAAGATTTTTTAACTGTCCCTGTATACCAGCCCATACCTTTAATCGTGATGATCGCTTTTCCGGCGCTGTAGTTGCCGGAATAAGTTACCGTATAATCCGAATCTTTCTCCAGCTCTGACTCGCCGCTATCATCACTGAGATATACATGCACTTCCGGTACTTGTTCCTCCCCATTATAAACCACCGGCCCCCATGTTCTGGATTCATGATCGCCGAAAGTCACCGTTGCTTTTTTCAAAGATTTTACATCACTAGTTTTGACAATTTTAAAAGTTGCTTTTTTTGTACCGGCATATGGCTCAATTCCTTTGATCAGAATCGTTGCAGTCCCAATCTGCCGGTTATTCATATACTCGACTTCATACTCTTCATCCAGTGACAGTTCCGTTCCATCTGCCGCAAAAACCCGGAGTTCTTCGCTGTCCAGTTCTACAGGTTCCCCTCCCTGGTAAAACTGTTTCGGTATTTTTGCCACCCGCGCTTTACTGATCAAATAATTTTTATCCGCCTTTTCAAGGATCGTAATCTGCGCAGTTTTTGTTCCCTTAAAATTGCAGCTTTTTCCGGATACCGGCACGGTAAAGGTAACAGAATAGACCCCCGCTTCCTGGTATCCTTCGTCATCCCAGATAACATCGAAATCTTTGCCTTTTGTCAGTTTCTTTCCATTGTATGTCACTTTCGGGACTTTTTTCTGTACTTTTCCATTGTAGATCAAAGCAAGATTCTCCACCACAGTATCCTCTAGGTCTGCCGCTTCAATGTTAAAATAAACCGTCGCAGTTCCGGGGCAGTGCTTCTTACCTTTCACTGTCACTTCTGGTCTTTTCGCACCGATCGCATTAACATTTATATTATTTTTGTAGCTGATTGTATAATCAATACCTGGCATCAAAAGATCATTTCCATAATAAACACGCGGAATTACCGGTTTAACTGCATTACCTGTGTAGGTATATACATACCTGTCCTTTATATATCTGACTCCGTCGTGCAGTTCATAAGGAATCCAGATTCCATCCGGGATCTTGTTGTCGTCAGGCACATCACTTATAATCACATCGCCCAGACTTTCCACTTTCCATCCTGCATATAAGATCAGATCCTGCATCACTGTGTCTTTAGCAAAATCCCACTGTTCTATACAAGCAGCTTCCTTATACCACCCGATAAATACACATCCTTCTTCTTTGGGTGTCTCAGGTTCCGGAATCGTACTTCCTTCCACGACTTCTCTGTAGGCATCCACCATGTTTCCATGCCCTTGCAGATCGAAAGATACCGTATAAGTCTTCTGCCCAGGGACATTGCCGTCCGGCTCCCACCCTGCATACAGATTCATATCCCCGTCTACTGTATCCTGAGTGAAATCCCATATCGTCTCATATAAAGCATCTTTATACCATCCGGTAAAAAGGTATCCAGAACGCACAGGCGCCACCGGCGGTTCTATCCTGCTTCCTTTTTCAACATTATAATATGTTTCATGTACTTGTGGATCGTTTCCTCCTGTTTCCAGATAGAAAGTTACCTTGCAGGTCTTTTTGTCCGAATCTGACGTCTTTTTATCTCCGCATCTGGTACAAATTTCAGTCCCATCTTCCCCTGCGGGCTTTTGATAATTATGACCAAGCGCTGGGATTGATTCAGTCTTCGTATCTCCGCATCTGGTACAAGTATAAGTCTTCACTCCCGCCTCAGTACAGGTCGCGGCTTTCGTCACCACACCGTTGTCATAGGCATGGCCTAATGCCGGAATCGGCTCCGTGTAGCTGTAATCACAAATAGTACAGCTGTATGTCTTTTCCCCTGCTTCGGTACAGGTCGCGGCCTTCGTCACTTTACCATTATCGTAGGTATGTGTGTGCGTCTGGCTTCCGGTCGCCGGGATCAACTCAGTTTTCTTTGCATTGCATCTGGTACAGGTATACGTCTTTACACCGGATGTCGTCTCTGTTGCGGGCATCGTAACGATTCCATCATCATAAGCATGCCCAAGCGCCGGGATAGCCTCCGTCTTTGTATCTCCGCAGACTGTACAGGTCCAGGTCTTCACACCTGCTTCGGTACAGGTTGCCATTTTCGTCACCAGGCCGCTATCGTAAGTATGTGTATGAACCTGGCTTCCGGTTGCTGGGATTTCCTCCGTTTTTTTATCGCCGCATCTGGTACAGGTGTATGTCTTGACACCAGGCGTGGTCTCCGTGGCAGGCGTCGTAACGGTTCCGCTATCATAAGCGTGTCCAAGCGCCTGAATTGATTCTGTCTTTGCAGCGCCACAGGATGTACAGATCCAGGTCTTCAAACCTGCCTCAGTACAGGTCGCGGCTTTGGTTATTGTGCCATTATCATATGTATGCGCATGTACCTCACTTCCTGCAGGAATAACTTCCTTTTTCTTTGCGCCGCATCTGATACAGGTATAGGTCATCTCACCGTCTGTAGTCTCTGTCGGGGGCACCGTAACCTCCCCAGCATCATAAGAATGCCCCAGCGCTTTAATTGTAACTCCTGCCGCAAATACTCTGCCGCAGAGAGAACAATAGCTTCCCTCTCCGGTAATGCCGTCAGTGGTACAGGTAGGTTCTGTTCC
>CAJUMT010000066.1 GCA_910587495.1 uncultured Lachnospiraceae bacterium
TTTTTCGGATCAGCGAAAAACTCCTCAATGGAGAACAGGGCCATGCCCTAACAACTAAAGTTTATCGTCTTATTTCGACAAACTTCGACATTATTCCCTTAATATCCCTATACGTTGAACAAAAACTCGATCACATCACCGTCTTTTACCACATATTCTTTGCCTTCGCTGCCCACAAGTCCTTTAGCTCGGGCCGCAGCTATGGAACCGCAGTCCAATAGATCCTGATAATTGACCACTTCCGCCCGTATAAAGCCCCTCTCAAAATCTGAATGTATCTTGCCTGCTGCCTGAGGCGCTTTCATGCCTTCTTTGATGGTCCAGGCGCGGGTTTCCTTTTCTCCGGCGGTCAGATAGCTGATCAGGCCAAGAAGGTGATAGCTGGCCTGTATAAGTTTGTCAAGTCCTGACTGCTTAATCCCCAGGTCTTCTAAAAACATCTTTTTCTCATCTTCATCCAATTCGGATATCTCTTGCTCGATCTGTGCGCAGATTACAAACACTCCGCTTTTCTCCGAAGCGGCATGCTCGCGTACAGATTTGACATATGAATTAGATGCTCCGTCATCTGCCAAATCATCTTCCGATACGTTGGCGGCGAAGATCACCGGCTTACCGGTCAACAGATTAAAAGAATCCAGCCACTCCTGTTCTTCCTCATCCTCAATCCTGTCAAATGTTCTTGCTGTGTTGCCCTGTTCCAGATGTGCCTTAACCCTTTGCATCAGTTCCAACTCTTTTGCCAGCACTTTGTCATTCTTGGCTCCCCTAGCAGTCTTGGCAATCCTGCGCTCCAGGATTTCAATATCTGAAAAGATCAATTCCAGGTTGATCGTTTCAATGTCCCTAAGAGGGTCCACGCTTCCGTCCACATGAACCACATTGGCATCCTCAAAACAACGTACCACATGGATAATCGCATCTACTTCCCGAATATTGGCCAAAAACTGATTGCCCAGACCCTCGCCTTTGGACGCGCCTTTTACCAGTCCTGCAATATCCACAAATTCAATGACTGCAGGAGTTACTTTCGCAGAGTCATACAAAGCCGCAAGTTTCCCCAGGCGTTCGTCAGGAACCGCAACCACGCCCACATTGGGATCAATGGTGCAGAAAGGATAATTGGCGGATTCCGCCCCCGCTTTGGTCAAGGAATTAAAAAGCGTACTTTTGCCTACATTCGGCAGGCCGACTATACCTAGTTTCATAACAATCTATATCTCCTTTATCTTCAAAAATCTTTTATCATGCCTGGAAAAAAACATGTCGGATATCGTTAAACAGCACGACTACCATAAGCCCCATTAAAAGGACGAATCCCAGGAAATGTACCATGCTTTCTTTTTCCTGGGGGACTGCTTTTCCCCGGATAGCCTCAAGCAGTAAAAACACCAGTCGCCCGCCGTCCAGAGCAGGGATCGGAAGCAAGTTCATAACGCCTAAGTTTACGGACAAAAGAACAGACATCATCACCATACTAAGGACCACATAATACCAGCCGTCCGCCCGGTTGGCCTCATAAGTGTCCCCGATGGCGTCCACGATACCTACAGGACCAGACATATCATCGATGCCTGCCCGACCGCGCACCAACGCCATAAGGCTCTCTATCGTGGCTTTCAGCCAGTAACGAAGCTCCGCCACACTGTATTTTAATACCTGAATAACATTTCCTTTGACCCGTACAGTCGCTTTCTCAAAACCGTAGTGGTAATAGCCGCTATCGTCCTGCACAGGCCGCAAAGTCACTGTATGCTCCTCGCCGCCTCTTCGATAGGTCACTTCCGCCACGGCCCCCTGATATATACTGTTATACAAACTGACTTCCCGATACACATATACTCTGCTCCCGCCAATCTTTACAAGCTCATCGCCGTTTTGCATGCCTGCTTCGGCAGCCGGATAACCAGGGGTTACATCCACAACCGTGTCGTCATATCCTAAATTAGCCACAAGAATGGATGAGAGAACAAACGCCAGTATAAAATTAAAGACAGGGCCTGCCGCCACTACCGCAATCCGTGCGCCTACGGATTTACTGCCAAATGAACCCTCTTCTTCGCTTTCTTCGTCTTCCCCCACCATCATGCAGGAGCCTCCAAAAGGCAGCAGTTTAAGAGAATAACGTGTACTGCCCCACACATGGCTTAAAAGCCTGGGACCCATACCTACAGAAAATTCTGTAACCGTGATTTTATTATATTTTGCCAGCAAAAAATGTCCCAATTCATGTACAATCACAATGACACTGAAAATCAAAAGTGCCAGAATAATACTCAATCTACCACCTGCTTTCTATCATTTCATATGTCCAGGCTTCTGTTTGAAGAATCTCTTCCACTGACGGAGACTCTATGACTTTATGACTCGACATACATATTTCTATCATCTTTGGTATATCCAAAAAACCGATTTTACGCTGTAAAAATAATGCCACTGCCCGTTCATTTGCCGCATTATAAACAGTGGGGAGGCTTCCTCCCGCCGCAGCCGCGTCAAAGGCAAGGCGAAGCCCCGGAAAATTCTCCATATCCGGCTCCTCAAAAGTAATCTCTTTCATCTTCCAAAAGTCCAGCCGGTCGCCTTTCAGCATCCGCCTGTCCGGATAATACAGTGCATACTGGATAGGTAACTTCATATCCGGCGTGCCAAGCTGCGCAATCACGGCTCCGTCCACGAACTCTACCATGGAATGAATGATGCTTTTAGGCTGCACCACAATCTGAATATCTTTGGGTTCCACGCCAAAAAGCCAGCGCGCTTCCATCATCTCAAGACCTTTATTCACCAAAGTAGCAGAGTCTATGGTAATCTTCTTTCCCATGGACCAGTTCGGATGTTTTAAAGCGTCTTCCACCTGTACGTTTTTAAGTTCCTCCTTTTTCTTTCCTCTAAAAGGACCGCCGGAAGCAGTTAAAAGAATTTTACTAAGCTGTTCTTTATTCTCTCCATGCAGACATTGAAAGATTGCACTGTGTTCACTGTCCACTGGCAGGATCTTTACGTTGCATTCCTTCGCCAAAGGCATAATAATATGTCCCGCTGTTACCAATGTTTCTTTGTTGGCCAGCGCGATATCTTTTCCCGCCTGCATGGCGGCGCTCGTGGGACGAATGCCGATCATACCGACAATGGCCGTCACCAAAATATCCGATGCGGACTGCGTGGCCGTCTCCAGAAGTCCATCCATTCCGGAAACCACCTTGACATCCAAATCCGCGACCCTGACCCTAAGTTCAGCCGCTTTGTCCTCTTCCCATACAGCCGCAAGAGACGGATGAAACTCTCTGATCTGAGCCTCCAAAAGAACTATATTGGAGCCTGCTGCCAGGGCAGTGACTTCCAGATCCTTGTTAGCGCGCACAATTTCCAATGTCTGGGTCCCGATGGAACCGGTGGAACCCAATATCGCTATTTTTTTCATTATATTTCCCCTATTATTATTCCGCTGCAGCCCCTCTCTCACCCAACTAATGAATCAATTCCCGGACGCCTTCCAGCGTCCACTCTCTCATCTGGGTTCTGTCCGGGCTTTTGCTGTTTTTCAAGTCAGTAAAATTGCAAGAATATAGATCATCGGTGCTGTCACAATCACACTGTCAAAACGATCCAGAATACCGCCATGACCCGGAATCAGATTGCCGTAATCTTTGATATTATGCTGCCGTTTTACCGCGGATGCAGCCAGGTCCCCAATCTGGGACGCTATCGCCCCTGCCGCGCAGATTAATACATATACCCATATGACCGCACCTGTAAGCGCCGCATAAATTCCACCCAGAACCGCCGCACCCACGACACCTCCAACAGCGCCTTCTTTTGATTTCTTTGGACTAAGCTCAGGTGCCAGTTTATGTTTTCCCAAAAGCATCCCGCTTAAATAAGCAAAAGTGTCGCATCCCCAGGAGCAGAAGAAAATCAGCCATACAAGATATAAACCGCCATTCAACATACGGGTTTGATAGATAAAACTCAGCATTACCGGTATATAAACAATCCCAAAAAAGACCGCTGTCACCTGCCCTGTATCATACTTGGGAAAAGTAAATACATATACGCCCAGTATCAGCAAAAACACCACTGGCAACACCAGCCATTTAAGTTCCGGATCCAACAATACGCCGTCACCGACAGCACTTTCCGTCACCATCTGAAGTATGACAAACCACAGTGTTGCTCCGATCAGGCCGATCCATCCAAGCCCCCGGCCAATCCTTAAGCCAAACACCTTATAATATTCATCCAGCCCTATATAACCAATCAGCGCCACAAAAAAACCAAGTGTCCAGCTTCCAAGCCAGCAAGCTCCGACCGTTATAAGCACCAGTACAACACCGCTAAGCAGTCTTGTCAGAAAAGATTTCATCGCTTTTACCCTTTCACTCCACCATACCGGCGATCTCTCAGGTTATATTTTTCAATAGCTTTTGTAAGTTCCTCCTTATCAAAATCCGGCCACGGCAAATCTGTAAAATAAAATTCCGTATAAGCAAGCTGCCACATAAGATAATTAGACAATCGCAATTCTCCGCTGGTACGAATCAAAAGATCCGGGTCAGGAATCCCTCCCGTATCCAGATGAGCCGAAATCACTTCTTCCGTAATATTCTCCGGCAGAATTCCTTCTTCTGCGATCTTCCGCACCGCCCGGCAGATCTCATCCCTGCTTCCATAATTGATGGCAATCGTAAAATTCAGGCCGTCCTGGTCTGCAGATTCCTTCTCTAATCTGGCTATGCTTTCCTGAATATCTTCTGCCAATCCTGTTTTGTCTCCGATCACGCGCACGCGCATATGATTTTTCTTCGCTGTTTTCACACAGGTCTTCATATAGTTGCGAAGAAGCGTCATCAAAGCATCTACTTCCTCTTTTGAGCGTTTCCAGTTTTCCGTGGAAAATGCATAGACTGTTAGATATTTGATCCCCATATGATATGCATCTTCACAAATACGCTCCACATTTTTGGCGCCCTGTACATGACCGTAATTTCTAGGCATCCCTTTCGCTTTTGCCCAGCGCCCGTTTCCGTCCAGTATGATCGCCACATGTTGCGGAACCTTCATAAAACAGTCCTCCATCTTCTTTTCTTCCTATATCAGAAACAGGCAGATGCCCGGGGCACCTGCCTTCTCTTCGGTCTGCCTGCCAATCATACGGTCATGATTTCTTTTGTTTTCTCTTCAATGGCCTTATCGATCTGCTCAATATATTTATCCGTAAGCTTTTGAATCTTTGTTTCTAAAAGCTTCTGATCGTCTTCCGTCAGCTCGTTGTTCTTATTCTGCTTCTTGAACGTCTCGTTGGCATCCCTGCGGATATTGCGGATAGCTACCTTTGCGTCATCACCTTTTTTCTTCACGTCCTTGGAGAGGACTTTACGCCTTTCCTCTGTAAGTTCCGGAAATACCAGACGAATAGCCGAGCCGTCATTCGTTGGATTGATGCCGAGATCGGAAGTCATGATAGCTTTCTCGATCTCCTTGATCATCTTCTTCTCCCAAGGCTGAATCAGGATGATACGAGCCTCCGGCACAGATATGTTACCCACCTGCTGCAACGGGGTCGGTGTGCCGTAGTAGTCTACTTTGATCTTATCCAGCACATGGGGATTTGCACGTCCTGCGCGGATCGATGCATAGTCCTGCAGTAAAACATCATAGGATTTGCTCATCTTGCTCTCAAACGGTTGTAATTTTTCTTCCATACTGTATAGGTTCCTCTCTATTATAGTTCTTATTATAGTTCCGCTACAGCCTTCCCGATGCCCGGCACTAGATGGAATCCCGAGCGCCTCCGCGTCCGCAAATCCATCTGGGCATCGTACAGGCTTCCGCTGTTTACACAACTACTTTTGTCCCTGTATATTTGCCCTGGAGCGCATGAAGAATGCTTTCCTCTTCGTTCAGTCCAAACACAATCATGGGCATTTTATTTTCCATACACATAATAGACGCAGTCAGATCCATTACGCCCAATTTTTTGTCAATGACTTCCTGAATGGAAATCTCGTCATATTTCTTCGCGTCCGGATTCAGTTTCGGGTCGCTGTCATAAACGCCGTCCACTGCCTTAGCCAACAGAATGACATCTGCCTCAATCTCAATGGCGCGCAGCGTCGTGGTCGTATCCGTGGAAAAATACGGATGCCCCGTCCCGCCTGCAAAGAATGTCACCACGCCTCGCTCCAGGCATTCTACCGCCGCGTCTTTAGTAAACATCTCTGCCATAGGGCCGCAGGTAAACGGTGTAAAGACCTTTGTCTTCATCCCCGCGCTCCGGAAAATCTCAGATACATAAATACAGTTCATAACTGTGGCCAACATGCCGATCTGATCAGATTTGGCGCGGTCTATATGCTTGCTGGTCCTGCCTCTCCAGAAGTTGCCTCCGCCAATCACGATCCCCACCTGAATGCCGTCGTCCACAGCTGCTTTCACCTGTTCTGCCACCCTCATACAGGTAGCTTCGTCAAACCCTGTGTGTTTATCTCCTGCAAGGGCTTCGCCGCTTAATTTCAAAAGAACACGTTTCATAATTTTATACCTCTTTTAACCAGACGCAGGCTTTCTGCTGCCCACCGCCGTTTTAAATATTATAACATAATCTTCCAAAATAGCAAACAGATTTATCCTCTTTACAGTTCGGCGGAGTCTAAAATTATGGTAAACGGGCCGTCATTTGTAAGCTGCACTTTCATATCGGCGCCGAATCTTCCGCGCTCCGTTTTAAAATTCCGCTCTTTACATTTCCCTATAATGTATTCATACATTTCTTCCGCCATATCCGGTTTTCCAGCATAAATAAAACTGGGACGGTTGCCTTTTTTGCAGTCCGCATACAAGGTAAACTGCGAGATCAGGAGAAGCTCTCCACCCACTGTATGAAGATCCAGGTTCGTCTTTCCGTTCTCATCTTCAAAGATACGCAGGCCCAGCATCTTTTTTATCATCCGGTCAGCGGTCTCCTTTGTATCTTCATTGGATATACCAATCAAAACCATAAATCCTTTTCCTATGCTGCCCAGCACTTTTTCATTCACAGTCACCGATGCGCGGCTGACCCTCTGAATCACAAATCGCACCTTTTCTGCCATCCTTCTATCCTGATTTTGCCGCCGCAAACTTTGGCTTTATGTACTTAGTCTACCATGAAACTTTTCCTTTCGCAAGCTTTACCTACAAGCGAAGGTCCACACCCAAAGCCAGCGTCTCTTGATAAAGACGCCCCACGGGCAGTCCCACCACATTGTTATAATCTCCTTCAATGCCCCGGACGAAAGCCGCAAACATCCCCTGTATTCCATAAGCGCCGGCTTTATCCATAGGGTCTTTGCTTTTAACATACGCTTCTATCTGGTCTTCTGTCATAGAATATATATGCACTTTGGTCGTCTCGGAAAAACAGATCTTCTTTTTCTGTTCTTTTAAAAGAACCGCCACCCCTGTGATGACTTCATGGCTGCTTCCCTGGATCAATCGCAGCATCCGCCTGGCATCTGCTTCATCTTTTGGTTTTCCAAGAATCTGTCCGTCTGCGGCAACTACCGTATCGGCGCCAATGATAATGTCCCCAACGCCTTTTTCAGCTACTTCCAGTACTTTTTGCATGGCCAGTTCTTTCACGGCTTCTGCAGGTACCGAAGAAATCAGTACCTCCTCCCCTTCTGCCTTTATAACTTCAAAAGAAACTCCGATCTGAGAGAGAAGTTCCTTTCTTCTTGGTGAACCTGAGGCAAGTATGATCTTTTTCATTTCACAAATCCCTTCTATAAATAAATGTAGAATAAATGTCAAAAGTGTAAAACCTGTAAATATTTGCCAGGCTTTACACTTTGAACTACTGCTTATGCTATTATAATAAAAAGAAGGCAAGGTGTAAAGCCTGTTCTCTTACTCATTTACAAACGGGTTCCGATACCCTGCCAGTCCTTGCAGATCTTCTTCAATCCTTAATAATTGATTATATTTTTCAGTCCTCTCTGCCCGACAGGGCGCGCCGGTTTTGATCTGCCCAGCTCCACAGGCCACGGCAATATCTGCAATTATATCCTCACAAGTCTCTCCGCTTCTGTGAGAAATGATTGTCCGATATCCGGCTTTGTGCGCCATGTGGATCGCGTCAAACGCTTCCGTCAGCGTACCAATCTGGTTCACCTTGATCAGAATAGCGTTGGCCGCCTGCATCTTAATGCCGCAGGACAGTCGTTTTGTGTTAGTTACAAAAAGATCGTCCCCCACAAGCTGAATTCTGTCCCCCAACTGCCTTGTCAAAAGCTGCCAACCATCCCAGTCGTCCTCGGACAGACCATCCTCAATGGATACCAGCGGATAGAGAGAAGTCAGTTCTGCATAATAATCCACCAACTCATCTGAAGTCCTGCTGACCTTATGCCCGTTCATCTCTCCCTCTCCAGGGAAATCATACCTGTGCGTTTTCCCATTTGTCAACTCGCTGGCAGCGGCATCCATGGCAAACACAAAATCTCTGCCCGGCTCGTATCCGGCTTCCTCCACCGCTTCTTTCAGGTATAAAAAGACTTCCTTGGCATCTCTAATATCCGGCGCAAAACCACCTTCATCCCCTACCGCAGTCGTCAATCCCTCTTTGGTCAGAATCAGTTTTAGTTTATGGTAAACTTCCACTCCCATTCTGAGTGCTTCTTTAAAATTTTGCGCGCCCACAGGCATGATCATAAATTCCTGAAAATCCAGCGCGTTTTTAGAATGCCTGCCTCCATTAATAATATTCATCATAGGAACCGGCATAGTATCTGTCCTGATTCCCCCCAGATATTGATATAATGGCAGCCCTAACGCCCTTGCGGATGCTTTGGCTACAGCCATGGATACCGCGAGAATCGCATTGGCGCCCAGATTGGATTTATTCTCTGTTCCATCCGCATCGATCAAAAGATGATCAATATATCCCTGATTCAGCGCATTTTCACCCAAAAGCACATTGGCGATTTTCGTATTTACATTCATGACGGCTTTTTCCACCCCAAGACCCAGATAACGCTCCTGTCCGTCCCGAAGTTCCACCGCCTCAAAACGGCCGGTGGATGCTCCGGAAGGAACCGATGCCCGCGCCTGGTAAACTCCATCCAAAAGCACTTCCGCCTCCACCGTAGGATTTCCTCTGGAATCCAGAATTTCCCTTGCATAAATATAAGTAATCGGCAAATATTGATTCATAAAAAAAGAACCTCCTCACACTTTTTTCTTAGTATAAGCAGGTTCTTTTATTCTTATTCAGACGCTTTCAGGTATTCGGATTTTACATAACCTTCCTTGCCGTCCTGATCCACGCAGCGCACACTCACCCACTCCTGAGACGGGTCGTCTACGACTTCCACCTTGTCCCCGGCCTTTACTTTCGTCACAATTGTGCTGTCCGTATTGGGTTCGCTGCGGACATTCATGGAATTGGGAATTACTTCCATAACAACTCCCTCAGAAGACGGTTCTTCTTCCGGTTCTTCCTCCGGCACTTCTTCAGGATTTTCTTCTGGCGCTTCTTCAGGAGCATCTGCCTCATCAGAATCATCATCATCGCCTTTAATCAAAAGCGGCGCTTCATCTTCCTCTTGCTCAGTACGCGAAGGTTTCTTCTCACTATCATCATCTTTGTTCAAAAGCTTAAACGCAGCAAAGCCTACAATAATCACGATGACAAGCGCAAGGACGATTCCGATGATAACCATACGCTTTCCGTCATCTTCCAGATCCCAGTCATAGCGATCGTCGTCATCATCTTCATCCTCATCGTCCTCGTAATCTTCTTCGTCTTCATCCGGTTCTTCATCTTCCTCATAATCGTCGTCTTCCGGCTCTTCTTCTACAATCGGAACAACCTTTTTCTTTGGCTTTTCCGGTTCCACATCCACATCAGCGACAAAGTACTCGAAAGTATCCTTTTTCTTTACTGTTGATGTGCCTGTGATGCCTGCTGCAAAAGCGGCCTCCGCATACATGCGGTCCACCCATTCGAAAGAACATACGTCTGCCACCTGCTTAGAAGCCCCCAAAAGCAGAAGCTTCCAGTTATCAAGATAACCTTCAGAATTTTCTATCGGTTCTTTTGTAAGAGACGGCAGAGCCTTTTCCATTTTACTCAGTTCTGAACCGATTTTCTCCTCATCCAGTCCAAAAATCGCAGATATCTCTCGGGCAGTAAAATTATCCTGGCAGCGCATGATCAGCATAATCCGATGAAGTAGCGGAAAATTGGCAAGGACATCCGCCAACGTATTACCCTCTGCGGATTGAGAACTCTGATTTGACAAAAGCTTGTGGTATTGCTTGCGCATCTTCTGATAATATTGATGCCAAAACCATTTTTCCTGACTTTCTGCCTCTTTTGTCTCTTTAAGCATCCTAAAAAGCTCTATAAAAAAATCTTTTACAAACTCCATCGCCTGATCTTCCTGCCGGATGATCAATATACTCCTGCAATAGACTTCCTCATAGGATGCGTCAAATAGTTTTCTGTATCCCTGAAGGTCATTTTCTTTCAAAGCCTCCAGGGCGCGTCTCATCTCAAGTACCATATATGCTCCTTATTCAAAAACTGCTATTTTACAAGCAGGGATTTACCAGTCATCTCTGCGGGCTGCTCCATTCCCATTAGTTCCAAAAGTGTCGGAATAATATCTGCCAGACAGCCGCCCTCTCTTAATCTATATGCCGAATCAGCATTGACCAGGATAAAAGGAACCTGGTTAATAGTATGCGCTGTAAAAGGTTCACCGGTTTCGTAATCTTTTAATTGTTCTGCGTTTCCGTGGTCCGCGCAAATAAACATCTGCCCATCCACAGACTTGATCGCTTCCACAGCCTTTCCTACACACTCATCTACCGCTTCTACTGCTTTAATGGCCGCCGCTTCCACACCGGTATGTCCTACCATATCCGGATTGGCAAAATTGATGATAATCACGTCGTATTTTCCGGATTTAATTGATTCACACAACTTATCGCATACACCGTACGCACTCATCTCCGGCTGCAGATCGTAAGTAGGAACTTTCGGGGATGGTACAAGAATACGATCTTCACCTTCATTGGGTTCTTCCACACCGCCGTTAAAGAAAAATGTGACATGCGCATATTTCTCCGTTTCCGCAATACGAGCCTGTGTCTTATGATTCGCTGCCAAATATTCGCCAAAAGTATTATTCAGCGTCACTTTATGAAATGCAATGATCTTATTTGGTATAGTCACATCATATTCGGTAAAACATACATAGGTCAGATCCAACTTTTTCTCTCTGTCAAAACCTGTAAAATCATCCATACAGAACGCCCGGGTAATTTCTCTTGCACGATCGGGACGGAAATTAAAAAATATTATTGAATCTTTATCCTGAATCGTCGTCACCGGCTTACCGTCTTTTGTGACTACGATCGGTTTTACGAACTCATCATACACTTCTTCCTCATAAGAAGCTTTCACGCCGCATACCGGACAGTCCACAGCTGCACCTTCTCCTTTGGTCAGCGCCCTGTAAGCCAGCTCTACACGCTCCCAGCGATTATCTCTGTCCATGGCATAGTAACGACCCATAACGGTGGCAATCTCTCCGACACCAATTTCTTTCATTTTGTCCCTAAGTTCTTTAATATAATCTTTTCCTGACGCAGGCGGTGTGTCGCGTCCATCCAGGAAGCAGTGTACATATACCTTTTTCAGATCATGGCGCTTTGCCAGTTCCAGCAATCCGTACAAATGGGTATTGTGGCTGTGTACACCTCCGTCGGATAAAAGACCATAAAGATGAAGCGAAGAATTATGCTTTTTCGCGTTTTCCACTGCCGTCAGCAGCGCTTCGTTCTGAAAGAAGTCGCCATCCTCAATTTCTTTGCTAATCCTTGTCAACTCCTGATAAACGATGCGTCCTGCGCCCATATTCAGATGGCCCACCTCTGAATTGCCCATCTGACCATCCGGAAGCCCTACCGCAAGGCCGCTGGCATTGCCTCTTACGAAGGGGCATTGTGCCATCAGTTTGTCCATCACAGGCGTCTTTGCTTCCGCCACCGCATTCGCTTCCTTCTTATCATTCAGTCCATAACCATCTAAAATCATTAACACTGTAGGTTTCTTACTCATGTTTTGTCTCCTTATTTGCGTGTTTTCATCCAATTGTTTATTTTACATGAACTGCCTAAAACATGCAAGTGCTGGGACAACTTTTCATTCATTTTTTAAAAAATCTTAAAAATATGCTTCTATTGTTTAAGATCCCGCCCTGCGCTCGGACGGGATCTTTTATTTTCTGTATTTTAATTTTCACAACCGCAGCCTGCATTGGAACTGCCTTTTGCAATCCCGGTATCAAACTCCGGATTCATGATATAGAAGTTTTTGGCATCCAAGTGTTCCTGGACAATTCTTAATGTTTCGCCGAAACGCTGGAAATGCACCACTTCCCTCATTCTGAGGAAACGCAGCGGATCTGCCACATCCGGATCTTTCACTACACGAAGCAGGTTGTCATAGGTGGTCCTGGCTTTCTGTTCAGCGGCAAGATCTTCAAAAAGGTCTGTAATCACATCGCCTTTGGACTGGTATTCGCAGGCATTGTGAGGAATACCAGCCGCAGCTGTAGGCCACAGAGCCGCCGTATGATCCACATAATAGATATCAAAGCCGGACTTTTTCAATTCTTCCATAGTCATGTTTCTGGTCAGCTGATGAACAATGGCACAGATCATTTCCATATGGGCTAATTCTTCAGTACCTATATCTGTCAATGTAGCCATACATTCCTTGTAAGGCATCGTATACCTCTGCGCCAGATATCTCATGCTGGCGCTGAGTTCTCCATCCGGACCTCCAAACTGCATATGGATATGTTAATATTTATGTTTCGGAATGCCGCATATAGTGGTATTCCATCTGTTTTTCCAAATTTTTAAGCATCAGATGCTGATATTGTTCCCATTCTTCCTCTGACAATTCCTCAATACAAAGAATATTTTCTTCCGAAAGTATGAGCATGGAATCAAGCCCTTTTAGTTCTTCTGAACGTCCCATCCAAAAGATTCCTTTTTTTACATCCTATGCACAAAATACTCCATAAAAAACAGAAAGCGCCTTTTCAGGGCGCTTCCTGCCTACATAATATGTATTACTTTCTATCAGCCTTCATGGAACGCTTTCAGATACATTTCTTTCATCTCGGACATCAGCGGATATCTCGGGTTTGCACCGGTACACTGGTCGTTGAATGCGTTCTCTACCATCTCGTCAAGGGTAGCCATGAAATCAGCTTCTTTGATGCCGTATTCTTTGATCGTTCTCTTGATGCCGACTCTCTTCTTAAGATCAGCAATCGCTTTGAGGAAGTTCTCGAATACTTCGTCATCATCTTTGCCTGTTATGCCGACAAATCTTGCAACTTCGCAGTATCTTTCTTTAGCATGCGGATACGGATACTGTGAGAAGGTTCCCATCTTCACCGGAGCCGGATCTGCGTTGTAGCGCATAACCAGTTCGATCAGCAGCGCGTTAGCGATACCGTGCGGCAGGTGATGATAAGCACCAAGCTTGTGAGCCATAGAGTGGCAGATTCCAAGGAATGCGTTTGCGAATGCCATACCAGCCATAGTGGAAGCATTAGCCATTCTCTCTCTTGCAACCGGGTCAGCTTTCGCATCCGGAGCAGCGCTGTCATATGCGCGCGGAAGGAACTCAAAGATATTCTTGGTGGCTCTCAAAGCAATACCGTCTGTATAATCGGTAGCCATGATAGATACATATGCCTCAAGTGCATGGGTCAAAGCGTCAATACCGGATGCGCTGGTAAGACCCTGCGGCTGGTTCATCATGAAATCAGTGTCGATGATTGCCATGTTCGGAAGCAGCTCATAATCAGCGATGGGCCATTTTGTACCTGTATCTGCATCTGTAATGATAGCAAACGGAGTAACCTCGGAACCTGTACCTGAAGAAGTGGGGATTGCTACGAACATAGCTTTCTGACCCATCTTCGGGAATACATAGACTCTCTTACGGATATCCATGAAGTCCATAGCCAGGTCTTCAAAATTGCATTCCGGATGTTCAAACATAAGCCACATGATCTTGCCGGCGTCCATAGAAGAACCACCGCCCAGGGCGATAATTACATCAGGCTCAAATGCTTTCAGCTGTTCCAAACCTTTGCGTGCGATCTGGAGCGTCGGGTCCGGAGCTACTTCATAGAAGCAAGCATGGGAAATGCCCATCTCGTCTAACAGGTCTGTGATCGGCTTTGTATATCCGTTCTTATAAAGGAAAGTATCAGTAACAATGAATGCTCTCTTCTTATCGTAGTAAGTCTTCAGCTCATCCAACGCTACCGGCAGACAGCCTTTCTTGAAGTAAACCTTCTGAGGAGTCCTGAACCAAAGCATATTTTCTCTCCTTTCAGCAACGGTCTTGACATTAAGCAGATGTTTTACATTTACGTTCTCTGATACCGAGTTTCCTCCGTAAGAACCGCAGCCAAGAGTAAGCGACGGCGCCAACTTGAAGTTGTACAGGTCTCCGATACCACCCTGAGAAGACGGAGTATTCACAAGGATACGACAGGTCTTCATACGATCTGCATGCTGAGCCATCTTCTCTTTTTCTGCTGTATTGATATACAGGGAAGAAGTATGTCCGTATCCGCCGTCAGCTACAAGCTGCTCTGCCATATCAAGAGCGGTCTTAAAGTCAGGTGCTTTGTAAAGAGCCAGAACCGGTGAAAGTTTTTCATGTGCAAACGGTTCAGAAACATCTACAGAAGTCACTTCACCAATCAGGATCTTGGTATTCTCGGGTACGCTGAATCCTGCAATGCCTGCGATCGTAGCGGCTTTCTGGCCAACGATCTTCGGATTAACAGTACCTGCTTCGGTAAGGATGATCTTGCGAACTTTGTCCAGTTCGTCTTTGTTCAGGATATGGCATCCTCTCTTAACAAACTCCGCCCTTACATCATTATAGATATCTGCAACTGCCGTAACAGACTGCTCGGATGCACAGATCATACCATTATCAAATGTCTTGGAATGGATTACGGAATATACAGCTGTCGGGATATCACAGCTGCTGTCCATGATAACAGGCGTATTTCCAGGACCTACGCCGATGGCAGGATTGCCTGAAGAATATGCAGCCTTTACCATACCGGGACCACCGGTAGCAAGGATCACGTCTACGGATTTCATGATCAGATTGGAAAGTTCAATGGTCGGCTCGTCTACCCAGCCGATGATACCTTCCGGTGCGCCTGCCTTCACAGCAGCTTCCAAGATGATCTTTGCAGCTTCCACGGTACTCTTCTTTGCACGCGGATGCGGGCTGATGATGATCGCATTTCTGGTCTTTAAGCAGATCAGACATTTGAAGATAGCGGTAGAGGTCGGGTTCGTGGTCGGAATAACAGCGCCCACGAGACCAACCGGTTCTGCGACTTTCTTGATACCAAACGCAGTATCTTCTTCGATCACGCCGCAGGTCTTCACTTTCTTATATGCATTATACATATACTCAGCGGCATAGTGGTTCTTGATGACCTTATCTTCCACTACGCCCATGCCAGTCTCTTCACAAGCCATCTTAGCAAGCGGAATACGCTGTTTGTTAGCAGCCATGGCAGCCTCAAAGAAAATCTTATCTACCTGTTCCTGTGAGAAGGTAGCAAAAACTTTCTGAGCCTTCCTCATAGCAGCTATCTTTTCCTGCAGCTGCTGTTCCGGCGTCAACACTTCTGGTGTCTTTGTTGCTTCCTGTTTTGTTGCCATAAATATCCTCCTATAATATTACTGTGAATTTATACGATAGCCGACCCTATGTCGGCGACCCTATCTAGATCGGAAGAG
>CAJUMT010000067.1 GCA_910587495.1 uncultured Lachnospiraceae bacterium
GCTGGACTACTGTGTGGTGAAGATGCCCCGCCTGCCTTTTGATAAATTTATCAGCGCCCGCAGGACGCTGACCACCCAGATGAAAGCCACCGGAGAGGTCATGAGTATCAGCGACAGCTTTGAAGGGGGCCTGATGAAAGCGATCCGTTCTTTAGAGCAGCATGTGGACAGTTTGCGGTCTTATGATTTCAGTCATTTAGATGAAACGGAACTGAAAAAACAGCTCTCGGTGGTGGATGACCAAAGGATCTGGGTGATCGCGGAAGCCCTCCGCAGGGGAATTTCTTATGAAACCATCCATGACCTGACCCGGATCGACTTGTGGTTTATCGACAAGATTTCTGTATTGGTGGAGATGGAGCAGGCGCTTTCACAGAAAGAACTTACTGTAGAACTTCTGAAAGAAGCAAAACGCATTGAATTTCCTGACAAGGTAATCTCTGAACTGTCCGGTAAAAGCATGGACGAGATCAAAAAAATGCGGGAAGAAAACAAGATCGTGGCCGCATATAAGATGGTGGATACCTGTGCGGCGGAATTTGCGGCGGCGACGCCTTACTATTATTCTGTATTCGGCGGTGAGAATGAAGCTGTATGTACAAAAGACAGAAAGAAAGTACTGGTCATCGGATCAGGACCGATTCGGATCGGACAGGGGATAGAGTTTGATTTCTGTTCCGTACACTGTACCTGGGCCTTTGCCAAAGAAGGTTATGAGACGATTATTATCAATAACAATCCGGAAACGGTAAGCACAGACTTTGATATTGCGGACAAGCTGTATTTTGAGCCGCTTACGCCGGAGGATGTGGAAAATATTGTCCGCCTGGAGAAGCCGGACGGGGCGGTAGTGCAGTTTGGCGGACAGACGGCCATCAAGCTGACCCAGGCGCTTATGGAGCTGGGCGTGCCGATTTTGGGTACTTCTGCTGAAAATGTGGACGCCGCGGAGGACAGAGAGCTTTTTGATCAGATTCTGGAAGAATGCGGCATCCCCCGTCCTAAAGGAGATACGGTCTATACCGCCGAGGAAGCGAAGGCGGTGGCGAACCGACTGGGTTACCCAGTGCTGGTTCGTCCGTCTTATGTGTTGGGCGGCCAGGGGATGCAGATCGCGATAAATGATAAGGACGTGGAAGAATTTATCAGCATCATCAATCGGATCGCCCAGGATCACCCGATTCTTGTGGATAAATATTTAAAAGGAAAAGAGATTGAAGTGGACGCAGTCTGCGATGGAGAAGATATTCTGATTCCGGGTATTATGGAACATATTGAGCGTGCGGGCATCCATTCCGGGGACAGTATCTCCGTCTACCCTGCCCAGAGTATCAGCGAGGGCGTAAAAGCGACCATTGAAGAATATACCCGAAGGCTGGCCCGTTCCCTGCATGTGGTGGGCCTGATCAATATCCAGTTCATAGCTGTGGGAGAGGAAGTGTATGTGATCGAGGTAAATCCACGGTCCAGCCGTACGGTTCCCTATATCAGCAAAGTGACAGGGATTCCCATCGTACCGCTGGCGACGAAAGCGATCCTGGGGCAGAAATTAAAGGATTTGGGCTATACGCCGGGACTTCAAAAAGAGGCGGATTATTTTGCCGTTAAGATGCCGGTCTTTTCCTTTGAGAAAATCCGGGGGGCCGACATCGGTCTGGGTCCGGAGATGAAATCCACAGGAGAATGTCTTGGAATCGCCCGGACGTTTAATGAGGCGCTTTACAAAGCGTTCTTAGGAGCGGGTATCCGCCTGCCCAAATACAGGAACGTGATTATGACCGTCCGTGATGAAGATAAAGCCGAAGCGGTGGACATTGCCAGAAGGCTTGAGACGTTGGGGTATAATATTTTTGCCACAAAAGGGACGGCGAGAACCCTTATGGAAGCGGATGTGCAGGTGCGTATGACCCGGAAGCTGGAGCAGGAATCCCCCAATATCCTGGACCTGATCCTGGGGCATCAGATCGATCTGGTCATTGATACGCCTTCCCAGGGCGTGGAACACGGCCATGACGGCTTTATCATCCGTCGTAACGCCATTGAGACCGGCGTCCATGTGCTGACTGCCATTGATACGGCAAAGGCCCTGGTGACTTCTCTGGAAAACACGGACAGACAGAAGCTGACATTGATTGATATAGCTACTATATAAGACAGGAGCCAAGTGTATGATATTAGCAGTAGATATTGGAAATACAAATATTGTAGTCGGATGTGTGGAGGGCGATACGATCTGTTTTGAGGAACGTCTCTCCACCGTTTCCACCCGGACGGAATTGGAATACGCCATCAGTTTTAAAAGTATTTTGGAACTTCACGGGATTCAGACCGGCAGCCTGGACGGCGGGATTATATCTTCCGTCGTCCCGCCGGTGACCAACACGGTAAAACACTCCATGGAGAAAATCCTGGGCCGCGAAGTGATGGTCATCGGTCCAGGTGTGAAGACCGGGCTAAATATCCTGATGGACGATCCAAGACAGGTGGGTAGCGACCGGATCGTAAACGCCGTGGCTGTGGTTCATGAGTATCCGGTGCCGGCTGCCATCATTGATATGGGAACGGCCACTACTATTTGTGTGGTGGATGAAAAGAAGAATTATATCGGAGGAGCCATCATTCCGGGCGCACGCATCGCCGCGGACACACTGACCGCCATGACCGCGCAGCTTCCGAAGATCAGTATTGAACCTCCGGCCCGGCTGATTGGGAAAAATACAGTGGACTGTATGAAAAGCGGCGTTTTTTATGGAAACGCGGCGCTTTTAGACGGTATGCTGGAGCGGATTGAAGAAGAAATGGGGCAGAAACTTACGATGATCGCCACCGGCGGCCTTGCGAAGTCGCTCATCCCTCATTGCAGGCATGAGATTATCTTAGATGACGGACTGCTTTTAAAAGGCCTTAAGATCATTTACGATAAAAACCAGTAGATAAAAACCGGGCAGGGGCGCGTCATCTTTCCCTACGCACCCCTGTGCCTAAAAAAGACCGGCATGGCTCTTGTAAGCCGCTGCCGGTCTTTTTAAACGCTTAATTCAGTTTTTCTTCGGATACCAGTTCGTCATATTCCATGGAATCGAGCATCTCGTCAAAGGCTTCGGATGCAGCCTCGTATTCTTCGTCGTCATCGATGTTTTCCAACTGAGGGCTACCCAGGGGACTGGTTATGTAACGGTACAGGAACGCTTCGCCGTCCGTATTCTGCCCGTTTTCGTCCAGGGGAAGAAGAGCGATATATTCCTTGTTATTTGCATCGAAGATTCCGATGATGGCGCATTCGATGGTGGAGTCGTCATCCAGGGTCAGCGTTACAGTTACGCCTTCGCCGCCGCAAGAAGCGCAGTCACCATTGCACTTTGTTTCATCACAAGTGTTGGACATTTGTAAACCTCACATTTCTTACAGACATTTCTGTATTTCTTACTCTTTCACTTTAACAGAATGCGCGTCCATTTGCAAGTCCTGTACTTGACTTTCCGGCAGTTTTTTGTAAAATGGAAACAGTTCCCGCATAAACAGGCATAAAAGCCAGGTTGCGGGCGGACCTGAAAGGAGTTTTTATATGGAACTTAAATTTTCCAGAAGATCCCGAAATATTGAAGAAGGGATTTTCTCCATATTAAATGCAAAAAAAGAAGAATTATTAAAACAAGGAAGGACGGTTTACAATTTTTCCGTAAGTACGCCGGATTTCCATCCTCCGGTACATATCATGGAGGCCATGCAGAAGGCCTGCGAAGATCCGGAGAACTATAAATACGCATTGGCGGACCGACCGGAACTTCTCAAGGCGGTGCAGGCATTTTATAAAAAAAGATTTGGTGTTGAGGTTTTGACAGAACAGATCATGGCGCTTTATGGTTCCCAGGAGGGAATGGCGCATATTGCGCTGGAATTTTGCGATCCGGGAGACATTGTACTTGTGCCTGATCCGGGATATCCGGTGTTCGGTATCGGACCGGAGTTGACGGGGGCGAAGATGGTCACCTATCCTTTGTATAAAGAAAATAATTTTCTGCCCGATTTTGACGATATCCCGGAAGATACGGCCCGGGCGGCAAAGTTTATGATCCTTTCCTATCCGGCGAACCCGGTCTGTACGGTAGCAGATGACGCGTTCTATGAAAAAGCCATTGCCTTTGCCCAAAAATATAATGTGGCGATTCTTCATGATAATGCTTATGCGGACCTGGTATACGGAGGTAAAGAAGGAAAATCCTTTTTATCCTATGCGGGTGCCATGGATGTGGGCATTGAGTTTTATTCCCTGTCAAAATCCTACAATGTAACCGGTATGCGTATATCCTTTGCTTTGGGCAATAAAAAGATGATTGAAATGTTCAAAAAGGTGCGTTCCCAGATTGATTACGGGATCTTTCTGCCGGTGCAGTATGCGGCGATTGCGGCGCTTACGGGTCCCCAGGACAGTGTAAAGGAACAATGCAGGCTCTACGAGGAGCGGTGCAATACGCTGTGCAGGGGGTTAAGCCGGATCGGATGGAAAGTGCCGGACGGCCAGGGAACCATGTTTGTGTGGGCGCCGATTCCGGAAAACTATACAAGCAGCGAGAAATTCTCCATGGATCTGATGGATCAAGCAGGCGTGATCGTCGTTCCCGGCACCGCTTTCGGAAAGCTTGGAGAGGGCTATGTCCGCATGGCTTTAGTGTACCCAAAAGAGGAGATTGAAAAAGCGGTACAGGCTATAGAAGAAAGCGGTATATGCGGTTGATATGAGTTTTATTGATGAGTATACAAAGTTTGTATTTTTAGAAGATGTGCTTAAGCCTGCGGATATCATCTTCCTTCCGGGATCGGAAGAAGAAGCGCTTGCGCTGCGGGCGGCCGGCCTGTGGAAAGAGGGGTATGCGCCTGTCATACTGCCTTCCGGCAAATACGGAAAACTCAGAGGATATTTTGCTAAAGACCCGGCATTTCAGACGGAGTGGGAATATTTTTATCATATTTTGACAGAGGCCGGGGTGCCCAAAGAGTGCGTGTGGCGGGAAGATCAGGCCACCTTTACCTATGAGAACGCCCTGCGTTCCAGGGAAGTGACGGACAAAAAAGGACTGTGTGTGAAAAAAGCCATTCTCTGCTGCCAGGCCTATCATGCCAGGCGGGCGAAGCTTTACTACCAGGTCTGCTTTCCGGATGCGGATATCCTTGTATGCCCTGTGGTGACAAAAGGAATCAGCCGGGACAACTGGTACAATTCTATGGAAGGGATACGAACCGTACTTACGGAAGTTAAAAACTGCGGGGCGCAGTTTGAAGATATTATGCTTAAGGAAATGCGAAAGCGCCGATGATTGCATGAGAAATGCAACTGTGTTATAATTGTAACCAATATTTCGGGCTGAAGGAGTAAAGAAAAAGATGATAAATGGAAAAAAGGTATTATTCAGCGGTATGCAGGCGACCGGTAATCTGACGCTTGGAAACTATCTCGGAGCGCTCAAAAACTGGGTCAACCTGTGCGATGAATACGAATGTTTTTACAGTGTGGTGGATATGCACTCGATTACAATTCGCCAGGACCCGGCTACATTAAGGCAGAGGGCGCGCAATCTGCTGACAATTTATATCGCGGCGGGGATCGACCCGGAGAAGAACTGTCTGTATTATCAGTCCCATGTATCCGGCCATGCGGAACTGGCATGGATACTGAACTGCTTTACCTATATGGGAGAGCTGGGGCGGATGACGCAGTTTAAAGATAAGGCTTCCAAACATCAGGACAATATCAACGCGGGACTTTTCACTTATCCGGTGCTGATGGCGGCGGATATCCTGTTGTACCAGGCGGACGTGGTGCCTGTGGGGATCGACCAGATGCAGCACCTGGAGCTTACCCGGGATATCGCCCAGCGGTTCAATGGAGTGTATGGAGATGTATTTACCGTGCCGGAGGCTTATATAGGTAAAGTGGGCGCGAAGATCATGAGCCTGCAGGATCCGGCCAAAAAGATGTCTAAATCTGACGAGAACCCCAATGGTTCCATCTATCTGATGGATGATCCGGACACAATTATGAGAAAGTGTAAACGCGCTGTGACAGATTCGGAAGCGCAGATCTTATACCGGGACGAGCAGCCCGGAATCAGGAATCTAATCGACATTTACAGCGCATGCACGGGCAAGACGCCGGATGAGGTTGTAAAAGAATTTGATGGTAAAGGCTACGGCGATTTTAAGATGGCGGTAGGTGAGGCGGTGGTGAGCGTGCTGAAACCTCTGCAGGAGCGGTATCAGGAGCTGTCAAAAGATAAAGCCTACATCGACGGCATCATCAAGGCAAACGCAGAAAGAGCAGGATATACAGCCGCGAAGACGCTGCGGAAAGTCCAGCGCAAAGTGGGATTCCCGGACAGAATACGATAACAAAACTAAGACAGCAAAACTTAAAAGGAGAATGGATTTAATGAAATTTCAGATGATTCATGAAAATTACAATGTGGCGGATCTTAAAAGATCCATGGATTTTTATGAAAAAGCACTGGGACTTAAAGAGTGCCGCAGAAAGACCGCGGAAGACGGTTCTTTTATTATCGTGTATCTGAAAAATGAAGAGAGTGATTTTGAACTGGAACTGACTTGGCTTCGAGATATGGACCGCCCTTATAATTTAGGCGATTGTGAGTTCCATTTGGCCTTCCGGGTAGACGATTATGAAGAGGCCCATGCTCTTCACAAAGAGATGGGCTGTATTTGCTTTGAAAATCCTTCCATGGGTATCTATTTTATCCAGGATCCGGACGGATACTGGCTGGAGATTATTCCAACAAGGTGATTCTGGAAGATATGATTTGCTATGAAAGGCCCGGATGCCGTTCCCGAAGTGAATAGACGCATCCGCAGTAGTCCTGGCGGTACATGCCGTATTCTTTGGAAAGTTCCGTGGAGCGCTTGTAGCCGTTCTTCTTCTTGAAGTCATTGGGGAGCCAGCATACCTGGTATTCCCTGGCGAGAAGCTCTCCAATCTCATTTAACTTTTCGGCATTTTTTAACGGGCTGATGGAGAGGGTGGAGGCAAAATAGCCGAAGCCTTTTTCTTTTGCCATACGGGCAGTTTGAAGGAGCCTTAGCCGGTAGCAGGCAAAGCAGCGCTCCCCTCCTTCCGGCAGGCGTTCCATCCCCCGGGCGCAGTCATAAAAGTCTTCCGGGATATAATCACCCTCGATAAAATCCACCGGATAGCGGGTGGGAAGCGCCTGTATAAAGCGCCTCTGTTCTTCCGCGCGGGTGTGGTATTCTGAGGGAGGATAGATATTCGGGTTGTAGTAAAAAACGGTGATCCGGAAATACGCAGAAAGATATTCCAGGACATAACTGCTGCAGGGCGCGCAGCAGGAGTGAAGAAGAAGTGAGGGAACCTGCTCTTCACAGGTCAGTTTATTAAGTATTTGTTCCAATTCTTTTTGAAAATTTCGTCTGTTCATATGATATTTCCTCCGCTTTTATCATATAGCATAAAAGAGAAGGCTTGTAAAGAGGAAAGAATATGTTTTCAGGCGTAAACAATCTGGTGTTTTTACTGATTTTCCTGGTCTATTTGAATTTGTGTATGGCGGTCTGCCACAGGTCTGCGCATGCCTGCACCGACAAAGGGACAGGATTGGAAGTGCTGTGGAAGGGATTTTTGTACAGTCTTGCGGCGCTGGTTTTGACGGTGCTTACCATCTATTTGTGGTATATCGCAGTTATTATACTGCTTTTACTTATTAGGTATATAAGCGCGCGGTGCATGCCGAAGGGAACAAAATATATTTTGATTGCAGGTATCATCGCGTTTATGGTTCTGGTCATCATAGCGGGCGTTCAGTTTCGGCTCAGCATGTGTGAGGATGATGACGAAGACGCGCGGGTGGAAGAATTTCTGGACAGCAGGATTTTGTGGGAAGATGAAACAGAATTATAAAAACATTGAAAATTTAACAGGAGCATAACACATATGAGAGAAAATGATCGTTTGAAACGTGTCCTTGCTTATATCAGGGAAAAAGGATGGACATACAAAGTCACTGAGGAGGACGGCTGCGGGAGCATTGATTTTGAATACCGGGGCGTTTCCTACCATATATGGGAATTTCACGACGGCGAATGGGGCGCGGATACCAACGTCCGCAACGGCGGCGGTATGGAAGAGCTGACAGGGGATTACGAGGCTAAGATTCTGGAGATATTGGAGAACTGGCAGTGAATTTTGAGTTGAAAGAGGTGAAACTATGCTTATCCCTGAAACACCTAAAACAGAAAAGAGAAAAACAGCAAGGGGGTCTCTGGCCGAATATGCGAATCCTGATTTAAGGGAACAGGAAAAAACAGCATGGGAGAAAGCGGTAAAAGAAAAATATGATAATGAGAGATATGTTAGAGTTTTAAACAGTATGGCCGGCTTATAAATTTTCATTGACATAGGCATGTCACTGTTTTATAATAATAAAAATTAAATAATTATTGAAAAAAAGTGAGAATGAATTGAAAATCAAATACAATAGGAAGGAGGGAATTAAAAATGGACAAGAAAATGACGCCAGCGGAAGAGGTAATTATGCAGTGTCTGTGGGAATCGGGGGAAGATTTGACTGTGTACGAGCTAAAGGAACGGTTAAAAGCGTATTATGGGAAAGATTACGCGGACAATGCGGTTGCGACCTTTATGAAAAACCTGTTAAAAAGAGGCCTGGTAAGCCGGTATAAAAAGCATCATTCTTACCAGTGGCATGTCGAAATCGATATGGAAGCCTACAGGAAACAGGAACTGGATAACTTCCGCAAGCAGTGGTTCCATGGTTCCAGGTGCAATATGCTTGCCTCGCTTGTGGAAGTTTCCGATGTGACAAAAGAAGATTTGCAAAAGATGAAGGAGCTTCTGGATGAATATATGGATGCATAGCATATGGATTAAACTGGATATAGTATTTCTGTTTAATTTGCTGACAGGCTGCGCGGTATATATGCTCTGGCGGCTGTCGGAACGGGCGCTGGCAGGATACCGTTCTGTGAAATGTTTATATTATGGGCTAAAGGCGGTGATTTGGAGCTTTTATATACCGGTCATGTATGCGGCGGTATATATGAACTCTTACGATGTCGGAGACGGCTCCTGGGAAGGATATTTTATGGTTGGGACGCCTCTGATTCAGAAAATCAGCGCAGCGTTCGGAATGTTTTGGATCGTCGGCGTTCTTATAAGTGCAGCCAGGTATGGATGGATCTTGTACAAAGAATATTCCGAAAAGCGCGTTTCTATGTCAGAAATGGTCGAAGAAACCAGGGTAGCGGAGCAGTTAGGCCGTTCCATGAACATTAAAAAAAGAATCCGCGTCTATTATGTTGAGGGGATCACGCCGTGTATCGGCGGGCTGTTTCACACCCGGATTTATCTTGGGAGAAAAGATTATGATGAAGAACGGCTCAGGATGGTGATCCGGCATGAACTGATCCATTATAAGCACGGTGATCTGCGTATGCGCAGGATGCTGCTTATTCTCAGAATCTGCTATTGGTTCTGTCCGCTGTCCGTGACCGGGCAGATACATGAGGCTTATCGAAAATACAGCGAAGATTATGACGACGAAGCAGTGTGCCGGGTAGAAAATAAAGACAGGTACATACGCACGCTTCTGGAAACCGCTGTCTGGAGTGCTGAGAAAATGTATCTTTTGCAGCCTACGGCTGCGGAAAGTGAATGTGATGTATTAAGGAGGATTGAAAAGATGAAAGGTTTTAAAGACAAAAAGAGAATAGGGTATTCTATGGCTGCGGCATGGACGATTGTATGCCTGCTTATGGGAAGCACTACGGTATATGCCGCCGGTGCGGGCGTCATAAAAGGGTATAAAATACTTTATGATATAACTGACGTAGAAACAGAAGAAGTTTTAGAAAAGAAAGAATATATAGAGTATACAGAGACAGGATACAATCCGGATATAAAAGTGGAAGAGGGAGAAGTATATGATACGGGACGTTCATCTACAGTTCCCATCGACTGGAATTTAGGAAAAAATACTGCTAAAGAGACGACTGCTTTTCAGATGAGTTCTGGCGGTCGTATTACTGTCGCCGTAGTTGTGGAACCGCAGGATTTAACTGTCAAAGTCGGGATTATAGAACCAGATAATGGCAAAAGATATGTCTCAGGTTCCGATACTGTTACTCATGCTTTTAATCTTGATCAAAGCGGGGAATATAAAGTGTTTATTGAAAATAATAATAACGATAAAGTGCATGTTGCAGGTTCTTATATAAAATAATGTATGGGGTTCTCTGCATATAGGAGAGCGGAGAACCCGTACTTTTAAAGTTGTATTCAATAATAATTGAAAAAATATAAATTATTATTGAAAAAAAGACTGAAAGGAGGTGGTTCCGTTGGTAGTATAGTATAAGCAATATTGCGGGAAGATTGTATTTATTAAATTTTGGTAATGAAAGGAAAAAGTATGAAGAAGATTAGAAAAAAAGTTGTATCAATGATTTGTATGGCGACTATTATGGTTGCATCGGTAATGCCTGTGAACGCTGCTTCTGTATCGGATGCACAAAAGGCTGAGTACTATAAAGAATATCAGGAGATTGTGCAGGCTTTATCAGAGGAATCAGGGACGGAAGTCGGGCTTCTGCCCGCGTCGGAGTTTGCCGAGGAGGATTGGCGCAGCCCGGAGGAATTTGAAGAAATCGTAAGGCAGCTTATATCGGCAAAAGCCGTGTTATGTGAGAATGAGGAAGGAGAGCAGTATGTGGCAGCGAGATCGACGGTTCCTGCTTCTAAAAGTAAAAAAGTTGCATGGAGTGAGTCGCTAAGCTGCACGATTAAGATTTCCGCGTCATTTACAACGCAGTTGCACGGAAACAGGCAGTTTATTTCATCTGTAAGCTCTATAGAATCAGAAAAAACAAGCGGCAGCGGAACATGGGAACAAAAAGGCAGCGAGTATGAGTTGATTGACAGCGCCCGGACGGCGCAGGTGACGGTATCTGGAAGGATCACTTACTCAGGAGCTACTGTCGTCAAACTGGTGACAGTAGAATTTTACTGTAGCAACACCGGAACTATTTCTTAAAATATAAAATAATTATGATATGCGGAATAAGCAATAATAATTGAAATCTTAAATACCTTTTACCTGGAATGTGTTTCCGGGTAAAAGGTATTTAAAAATGGAGTAATTATGTTTTTAGTAATTTATGCTGTTGAAAAAAAGCAGTTTCCACAGTATAATGAAATCGTAGCAGTAACATTTTTTATATGTCCACATCCATAATAATAATTATTAATAAGATCATATGCGTGCTAAAAATAACATTTATATTTTTTTAATAATCCTATTGATAAGTTTTTTGTTTATTTTTCATAATGCAAGAAGCAAAGATGAAGATTATTTTTATCCGGAAAAGAAAAACCTTATCTTTTTCTCCCTGCCGGATGATTTCGCATATGTGGATGATAGAGACATAGAATCCTGGTACGAAGATATGGAATGGCGCAGAGTTTCATCAGATGCAGAGCTGGAACTTTCATTGTATACGAATAAAAATGATAACAGCGGTATACTTTGGATCAGTTTTGAAGACCAGATCGCACAGACGGACTGGGATGCATCCATCCGTGAGGCCAGATTTTACAGGCAGGATATTGATAATGACGGAGAAGAAGAGATCATTATTATAATGACAGCAGGCACTGCGCATTGGGTAAGGGAGTATATCCATATAATAGATAAAAGTTATGATGGAGAATATATGGATGTTTCTTTTCCAATAGATAATTATTGGAAGTGGGTCAGAAAACATATAAAATCAAATGGGGATTCTTCTTTATCATTTTTTGATGTTTCTGCTCAGTTATCGGCGGAACATTCGCTTCCATCAAATGCAGAAATATCAAAGGATCTGTATATTTTTTACGGAGATATAGAGGATGGAAAAATAATTGCAAGTGTAGAGATTGATGCGGATTGGGATGAAATCCCATCACCGTGTGTTATGGGAATGGTGGAAACAGATTTTATCTTTGACGGTAAAAAGTTTAGTGTATCGGAGTATAGAATAAAAGACTCTATTGAAAAGTAAAATATTGACATGTATATTCTATTGTACTATAATTAAGAAAAATAATCACAAAAAAAGTATAATATTAAGAATGATTGTAGTGGAAAGGGGGAAATAAAAATGGACAAGAAAATGACTCCCGCAGAAGGGGTTATTATGAGAAGACTGGTTGCTTTACTGATCGTGGCTGTCGCGTGCAGCATGTCTGCCTGTGCATCTAATGAAGAGAATGTACCTGAAAAGGGCGGCGTTTCTATTGTGGTGGATTATAGTTCCTATTGCGAAGATGCAGAGGATCTTACAGTATCCCGTGAGCCGGTAGTATATGCGGATTCCGGTTGTCAGGAGGAACTTGAACTGGTGTCATCTGCTGCAGACGGGACAAAGATAAACTATCAGTTTGAAACGCCTCATATGACGCAGGATATTTATGTTCTTCCGCCTGTAGTCGTTATCCCTGAAAGTGTTGAAAGACGCCAGAGGAAGATTCAGGAAGGAATTGCGGAGCCGTCAGAGGATTTCACGATAGAGGATATTTCTGTCCGTCCGTATAAATCGATAGATCATAATGAACCTCACAGCAAAAAAGTGAAATATATGTTCGTATTTTCGCCGAAGGCCGCTGCCGTCCGGATTCAATGATGCTTACCCATGGCGCCAGCCATTATCAGGGAAGCCAGTCCACTACTTATGAAAATCATCAACTCATTGAACTGGGTTGTACTTATGAAGTGGAGGGCGATGAAGATGCGGCCCGGGAGATTTTAAAGGACGCGAACCTGGAATACGGCAGGCTGTTGCGGTATATATGCATCCAGGATGCCGAATTTTACAGCAGTGATCCTGTGGAAATCCATGTGCTGAAAGAGGAAGCTTAAAAGAAAAAAATTATTGTAGTAGATTATGGTTTTCAGATTTTGATTAAAGAAGGGGGGCAATATTATTTTATATAACAGTTATATTACCGCAGAGTACGGAAAAACAAAAACAGTTATATTAGCATTTTCATTTTTGACAATTTTTTATTTTACTACTCATATAATGGTTGAAATGCTATATGGAAAGAACCCTTATTTTTTATTGCTGTTATTTTTTTGTGATATATTTGTGAGTATGATAACGGCATTAATTGTGAGCAGGACATTAAAAAGGGAACAATATGTTCCATATGGAGTTATATTTTCAGCGCTGTATATATTGTTGATGGTGAGCGCTTATATATTCTTCCGTACAGCAGCGTACAGTCAGGTATTTTCAGAGAAATATTGGATCTATTTTCCTTCGCTGCTCAGTGTTGTACATATGCCGATCGCTGTAGGGGGGCATCTGTTTATTCTTTATGTATTGTCAAAACGCAAATGAAAACATGGACGCCGATCGGCAGCGATTATGCGTTGATCGACAGCGCCCGGACGGCGCAGGTGACGGTATCCGGAAGGATCAGTTACGCAGGAGCTTACGTCACTAAGCTGGTGACCGCGGAATTTTACTGTAATGCCTGTGGGGAAATTTCTTAAATGATAGATCATAAAACAGCCGGAAACTATAATTATAGAACCCGGCTGTTTTTTAATCAGCTTAAATCGGAGCCATCCGTACCATGCAGTTTTTTTTGCGGACGGCGATGCCGTATTTTAGGACTTTGTCCATGCCGTCGTCTGTCAACTGTCCGGCATAGTTTTTATCTTCGATTTGCCTGAGCGCTTCGAGGCATTTGGTTTCCAAATTGCCGTTTTCGGCGTATTTTAATTCGATGACGATGCCGGTTCTTATGTCGCTGTCGTCGTCTGTGATTTCGATCAGGATGTCACTGTAGCCTTCCCCGGATTCCGCGCTGGACCTGATGCGCCATTCTTCCTGATGGCTTAAAAGGCCTAAGAGAATGCCATGGTAAAAGCGGACACTTGGGTTTTGTCTTTTAAAACCCTTAGTGGGAGCTTTCACAGAGTGAAAGTTTTCTTTCTTCTCTTTACGGACGGCTGTGTCGTGGATGCCGATGGTTTTCCTTAAATAAGTGTTAAACTGTTTCTGGATGGCTTCGGGGTCTCCCTGTCTGAAGGTGTCGCAGAAAGCGTCCAGCGTAGTGGAATCTTTTCTGGCTTCTTCCTGGAACCAGGAAAGGATCTGCTTTTTGAAAATTTCGCGGATCTCCTGGTTGGGGATGACAAGCTCGTAGGTATTTGCATCGGTTTCCCTGCGTTTCGTCAGATATCCGGTGGTAAAAAGGACGCTCCACAGGTTGTCGATGCTGTCGTACAATTCCCTGTAAGTCAGTTCTTCACGAATTTCTTTTATGACGGACATGCCGTTTACCAGCAGTTCCAAATCGCCCATAGTCTGGCTTGTTGCTTTCTGCACCAGTGTGCGCAGGATATCGTTGCCGCTGGAGTTGATCCAGAAAGACTGGGGGCGGGTGTCCGGGTCATAGCGGAGGTCGGCCACATAATTGATCACGTCCCAGGGGCAGTATACGTCCGCACTGCCGAAGTGGTAGCCGTCATACCATTCTTTTACCAGGGGGTGTTTATCGGCAAGTCCATAGTAGTCCAGCATAGCCTTCACTTCTTCGTCGGAAAATCCAAAATGTTCGCCGAATTGGCGGTTTGTGATGGATATAACCTTAAAATTATTAAGGCCGGTGAAGATGCTTTCTCTCGTAATCCGCAGGCATCCGGTCAGGACGGCAAAGAACAGGTTTTCGTTGGTCTTCAACACGTTTCCGAGCAGTCCACGGATGAGGCTGACCATCTCGTCATAATATCCATTTTGGTTTGCCTTAGCCAGAGGGACGTCGTATTCGTCTATGAGGAGGATCACTTTTTGGCTGTAATGCTTGTACAGGAGAGAAGAAAGAGTCTGCAGACTATTTTCCAGTATGTCTTTAGTCATAACAAACATCTGCTGGCCGGGTTCTCCTATTTTTATCATTTGTGCATACTGCTTTTTGTCTTCTTCGGTAAGCTCCTGCTTTCCAGAAGAAAGCGGAACTTGAGCGCCTCGTTGCCGATCACGTTGCACAGCTGTGTCATCGCTCCTGCAAAGTCCTGGGATTCCACGCTTTTTAGCGTAAGGGAGAGTACCGGAAACTTCCCCATGTATGTTTCGCAAAGTTCTCTTTCCTCTGTGACGGACAATCCTTCGAAAAGCTTCTTGTCGCAGCCATAAGAGAAGAAGTATTTGAGCATACTCATATTCAGGGATTTCCCAAACCGTCTGGGACGTGTAAAAAGATTTACTTTGCTCCAACTGTGCAAAAGTTCTGTAATCATGCCGGTTTTATCTACATAGTAAAAGCCTTCTGTGCGGATTTCCTTAAAATCCTCAATGCCAATGGGCAGTTTTATGATAGATCTCAAATTTCCGCGCACCCTTTCTTTCTCTATATTATATACGGGGGTGTTTGTTGTTTCAAGTTTTCTTAAAATATTTTTCTTGCAATCCATGCGATCTTGCTTTATAATACTTTCAAACAAAATATGGAACCGGGGAGCTGACGGCAAGTCGGCTGAGAGGAAGCTTATGGTGCTTCGACCCACGACCTGATTTGGATAATGCCAACGTAGGGATATGTGTTTCAGAAAGAAGGAGATGTTTTTCTCCTGTGGACTGTAAAAGATGCCTGCGTGCATCTTTTATTTTTTTGTTAGGGCATGGCCCTGTTCTCCATTGAGGAGTTTTTCGCTGATCCGA
>CAJUMT010000068.1 GCA_910587495.1 uncultured Lachnospiraceae bacterium
ATATATGATACCGACAATTATTGGTACGATATTTTTTCTGCTGAAAAGAAGTGAGCTGCACTTTTGCAAGCCTAATATGGACGTATCTGTTCTGCTGAAAAGCTGTTCCAATGGTGCGTCGGAACTGGTAAGCCAATGTTCGACTGCCGTAACGACATTTCTGTTTAATGTAACGATGATGAAACTGCTAGGCGAAGACGGCGTAGCTGCGATTACGGTACTCATCTATTCGCAGTTCCTCTTAACAACGCTTTATATCGGTTTTTCTATGGGAACAGCCCCCGTCGTAAGCTATAATTATGGGAGCGGAAATGTAAAACAGTTAAAAAAGACAGTCCGTATTTGTTCCTGCTTTATAGTGGGGATTTCCATATTTGTATTTCTGTTTTCTCTGCTTGGCGGGGAAAGCATTGCAAAGGTATTTGCCGAAAATAACAGGAATGTTTTTGAGATTACAAGGAATGGATTTTTCATTTTTTCATTCAGCTTTCTGTTTTCTGGATGCAATATTTTTTCATCCGCTTTATTTACGGCATTATCCAATGGGAAAGCGTCTGCAACCATATCTTTCCTGCGGACATTTGTATTTATTACGGTTTTGCTCCTAGTGTTGCCGAGATTTTTAGAAGTAACAGGCGTATGGCTTGCAGTTCCGCTTGCGGAGCTTTTCACGTTTATATTGACGGTATGTTTGATATGCAGGCAATTTACGGCATAACCAGAAGAACCGCGAGGGCTATTGAACTGCTGGCCTTCAATAAAGTCTGCCCGTGGCAGGTTGAAAACTGTCATAAAGAGCCATTCAATTCAAAAGGTGATCGGGTGGCTCTTTTATATGTCCGGAAATAAATCCAGTTTCATATAGATAGATGTACTTATAGGATTATTGTTATAACATTCTATTGTGTAAAATCCAAATTTTTCATATATATGAATTGCATTTTCTAAAAAGGGAAGCGTATCTAACAGCATATAAGAATAACCAATTTCTTTTGCGTCAGCTATAATTTTTTGTACTAGTAGTTTACCAATATTTTTTCTTCTAAATTGTGGTCTTACATAAAAGCGTTTCATTTCACAATTCTTCCCATCTATATTTTTCAGTCCGATACAGCCTGCGGCTTCTTCATTGTAATAAGCCAAATACAGTCTTCCGGAAGGCATGCCATATTTTTCGTCCAAATGATTTATTTCTTCATCATAATGCTGAATATTAAGATAATTTTGAATTGAACAGTCATTAGCTATTAACATATTTGTGTATTCCGAAAACAGAGTATTTATTTCCTGCTCGTGTGTATAGGCCGAAACAATTTCAATATTCATTGTATTTCCTCCTGAAATTATAATTCATTTTTATCATTTTCACGCAATATATTTTCTATCAATACCATTGCTTCGCATAATTTGTTACAATCTTCTTGTTGAATTTTATCCGAAAAAGTCGGATAATGGATGTAAATGAAAATGTACAGAGCGCCTGCCTTTCGGTTAGACGCTCTGCTTTATTGATATTTATTTTGCCACCAATTCCGACAGCGGCTTAAAGCTGTATCCCATATCTTCCCATTTGGTCAGAAGTTCATCTAAGATTTCTCCGTTGGTCTTGGAGGTATTGTGCAAAAGCACGATTGCTCCGGGATGGACCCGTGAAGTAAGTTTACTGAACGACTCTTCATGACTTGGCTGGGCGTCGGTGTTCCAGTCCACATGGGCAAGGCTCCAGAATATGGTGTAATATCCAAGCTGCTGAGCCTTTTTTAAGTTTTCCGTGTTGCACTTTCCCTGGGGCGGACGGTAGAAAGGAGAAAGTTTTTCTCCGGTAATTTCTTCGAAAAGGCTGGCCACGTCATCTAGTTCCTTCTGGAAAGCTTCCATATCGGAGATGGTCGGCATATCCGGATGATGATAAGTATGGTTGCCTACGGTGTGGCCATCCTCTACCATGCGTTTTACCAGCTCAGGCGCCGTTTCCAGAAAATGTCCCACCACGAAGAAGGTTGCCGGAACATTATGCTTTTTTAACGCATCTAAGATTGGCTCCGTATTGCCGTTTTCATAACCGCAGTCAAAGGTGATGTAGAGAACTTTCTCACTGTCGTCTCCCACATAGTAGGCATTATACCATGCAAGATCTTCCGCCGCGGCGTTTCCTGTGGGACGAGTGCCGGATTCGCCGAAGGAAAGTCCCCAGTCTTCTGAAGCAAATGTCAGTTCCCAGCCTTCCGGAGGTTCTTTGATTTCGGGTGCAGGTATCTCGCCGCTTTCGGACGTCTCCTCGCTTTCCGGCTGTTCGGTTTCTTCTGTGTCGGCTTCGCCGGAGATATTGTCGTTGGATGCTTCTTCCACAGGATCTTCCGTCTGGGCGCTGATATCTCTTACTTCCGGCTCATCCTGAGCCTTTGAGCCATTACAGCCTGATAAAGATAATGCCATAAGAAGGGCCAGTATGCAGGCTGTTTTCTTTCTTATGTTTTTTTTGAATTTCATCGTGTTACTCTCCTGATTCTCTTATAATAGTTGACTGTTTTATTATACAGCAGCATAAATATATTGTAAACTTGATTATAAAATTTATTCAGCTTTCCGATTGATATAGGAATCTTTTTTTGTTATAGTTGTTAATGTGACTAACAGGATACAACAAAAAGAAGGTTTTAGGGAGGCGGTTCAGATGAAAAGGCGGGAAGAAATACTGGATTTTGGCCTGACTTTTCCGGATGCGTATGTGGATACCCCCTTTCATGACGATAATTGGGTGCTTCTGCGTTATAAGAAAAATAAAAAGGCGTTTGCATGGACTTATGAAAAAGAAGGATACATATGGGTTAATGTGAAAGTAGATTCGCGATGGCGTGATTTTTGGAGGGATACTTATTCGTCTGTTTTGCCGGGATATCACCAGAATAAAGAACACTGGAATTCCATTATTCTGGATGGAACCATACCAGAGCAGGAGATCAAAAGGATGATATCCGAAAGCTATGATCTGATAGTGAAAAGTGCGAAAAAGAAGCGGTAAAAGGAGCGAGTGAGATGAAGGTTATCATAAGGGCTTACGAAGAGAAAGATATACCTGATATGGTCAGGATCTGGAACGAAGTGGTGGAAGAGGGAATTGCTTTTCCACAGGAGGAACTGCTGAACCTTGATACGGGAACGCAGTTTTTTGCATCCCAGACTTACAATGGAGTCGCGGTTGACCAAGAGACGGGTAATGTTATGGGATTATATATTTTACATCCTAATAATGTAGGTCGGTGTGGTCATATCTGTAATGCCAGTTATGCAGTCAGCGCCGACAGCAGAGGGCTTCATATAGGAGAAAAGCTGGTTTTGGACTGTCTTGCCGAAGGACGCCGGCACGGGTTTACAGTGCTTCAGTTTAACGCGGTGGTGGCGTCTAATATTCATGCAAGGCATCTGTATGAGCGTCTGGGATTTGTTCCGCTGGGGGTTATCCCCGGAGGATTTCGCATGAAAGACGGGCATTATGAAGATATTTGCCCATATTATCATGTGCTATAATTCTGTCCGTTAGCACGCGGTCATAAGGAGAGGAAAGTATGAGCAGTTTGTTAAAAATAGCAATCTTTATCGGTATTGAGGTAATTACGAACCGAATCGTCAATCTGATCTTTCGGTTTATGTCTAAAAAGCACAACTCCGTCCATCTGAGATTTACCAAAAGTATAGTAAACGTCGCTATATCCGTGGTACTCTGCTACAGTCTTTTGCAGCAGTTTGAGATCACAAGGGATATAAGCAAGGCTTTATTACAAAGCGGTTCTTTAATGGTAGCGATTGCTACCTTTGCGGCGCAGCAGGCGCTGGCCAATGTGATCAGCGGAATCTCTTTATCCATGTCAAGGCCTTATAATGTAGATGAGAAAATACGAGTCGTCCAAGGCAGCAGTGTGATCGCGGAAGGAATGGTGAAGGATATTACGATACGGCATACAGTCATCCGGCAGTTTAATGGGGAGTGCTGTATCGTTCCAAACTCTGTTATGGATACCGCTGTGATTACGAATACGAACTTTACAGAAAATGTAGGGAATTTTATGGAAATAGAAGTTTCTTACGATTCGGATATCGATCTGGCTATGCATGAGATGCAAAAGATTTGTATAGAAAATGTGCTGACTTTGAATACAGAGGAAAATAAAGTATTTATTAAAACATATACTTCCAACGGCGTGATCTTAAAAACGACCATATGGACCCGGAATCTGGACGACAGTTTCCAGGCCTGCAGCGATATACGGGTTGACCTGATAAAAAAATTCAAAGAAAAAGGTATTGTCATACCCTATCAGACAGTGACCGTACTGCAATAGCCGGATTGCAGCGAAGAATGTCAGTTTGTTGGCCTGGGTATTATTTATGAAAAGAAAGGACAAAAGATGATACAAGAGGATCTTCTGGGCTACTGTCCCGACGCGGGAGTATTTGCCGACGCAATAAAGTTATATGAGACAGAGACATTCGATGAAGTGTTTGAAAAATTCGATGATGAACTGGAATGCGTTATTGTGGAAATGCAGTTTAATGGAAGCCATGGGAAAAAGTATGATGCATGGCTTGCGTATGACTTTGAAGGAAATGAGATTATAGATTATGGATGCAGCTGCCAGACTGGTCATTCTTACATGAATATGTGTAAACACAGCGCGGCTTTGGGAATGTACTGGATGGAACGCCTTAATCAAAAAGAAACCGTTTATGAAGAAATGGAGCGTAAGACAGATTGGGGGATTAAGAAAACGGATTGGGAGATTAAGGCGCTGATTCAAGACTGCGTGTTCAAAGAACACTTAAAGCAGCAAAAAGCCCGGGGAGATATTGAACTGGAAGCCGAAATGACAGATTACGGAATGGATTACCGGGGCAACCGAAAATGGTTTCTGACTTTTAAGATTGGGAACACCAGAAAATATGTATTAAAGAATCTGTCGGACTTTGTGGATCATATACATCAGGAAGAAGTGTTTTCCTATGGAAAGCAGCTTTCTTTTCTGCACAGTAAAAGCGCTTTTACAGAGAAAGCATGGAAGTATGTGGAACTGATTGAAGCGGCAGACAGTATGTACAGTAATTCCTATGATGAGCTGAGAAAAGAGCTGCCGCTTAATAACCAAACCCTGGAGATGTTTCTGATGATAAATTTGGGGCAGAAAATTCCTTATACAACTTTTAGGGAAAAAGGAGATTATCTGTATGTTCTGGATAAAGACCCTGCATGGAAACTGGTGCTGCAAAGCTATGAATCCGGATACATATTAAAGGTGCCGCCAATAGATTATATTGAATGCCCAAAAGAATTTTTTATAAAAGAAGATAACCGGATTTACCGCTGCAGTGAAGCGTTTAAAAAAGTATTTGGATATATGATGCCTCTGGTAGATACACAGATGGAAATGCAGTTGGCGATTGCTAAAGAAGACATGCCTGCTTTTTGCAGGGTGGTCGTTCCGGTTTTAAAACCGTCAAAGATTCTGGATATCGGAGATCTTGATTTGGATCAGTATCAGCCTGTTCCGATTGAGATTGCTTTTTACCTGGACGAGGGAGACGGGCGCGTTACGGCAAAAGTAACAGGAAAATATGGAGACAAAGAAAACAACCTGCTTTTTGACAGAACTATGGATGCGGCCTTTTATGACGTGGTATCAGAGCAGAGGGCTTTGGACGTGGCGCAGGCATATTTTCCGGAGATAGACAGGAAAAAAGGCGAGTTTTACTTTTTATCGAAAGACGAAGACCGATTCTATCAGCTTTTGAGTACAGGATTAAGCCAGATGCATGGGATTGGGGAAGTGTATGCAACAGAACGTATAAAAGGAAGGAGAATTTTAAGCTCACCTGCGACAAAGATAGGTGTGGCCATAAAAAGCGGACTTTTGGAGCTTACGCTGGATACAGAGATAGACAGGGGAGAGCTGGCCGGTCTGTTGGAACAGTATCAGAAAAGGAAAAAGTATTATCGTTTGAAAAACGGGGATTTTCTAAGCCTGCAAGATTCTTCCATGGAAACTGTGGCGGAATTGCTCGCCGGTCTGAACTTAAAAAAGGGAGAGCTGGAAAAGGAGGTTCTGGAAGTGCCGGTATTTCGGGCCTGCTATATAGACCGGGTGCTGAAAGACCAAAAAGAGCAGCTTCGGGTAGAGAGAAATACAGATTATAAGGCGGTGATCCGCAGTATGAATAATGTGGCGGACAGTGATTACGCAGAGCCGGAAAGTCTGGTAAAGATTCTCCGGGAGTATCAAAAGACAGGATACCAATGGCTGCGGACACTTGCGGATCTGGGTTTTGGAGGTATCTTGGCAGATGATATGGGTCTGGGCAAAACATTACAGACGATTGCGTATTTTCTGGGGAAGAAGCAGGAAGGCTCCAAAGGAATTTCACTGATTGTCTGTCCGGCTTCCTTGGTATATAACTGGGCTAAGGAGTTGGAGCAGTTTGCGCCGGAGCTTTCCGTGGCGCTTATAACAGGCAATATGGAAGTGCGCCGGGAGCAGATGCAAAAAGAACAGGATCGGGACGTCTGGATTACATCTTATGATCTGTTGAAACGTGATATTTCCGCTTATCAGGATCTGAAATTTGAAACCGAGGTGCTGGATGAAGCGCAGAATATTAAAAACCAGGGCACGCAGGCGGCAAAAGCAGTGAAAAGGATTCGGGCGGGCGTAAGATTTGCGCTTACAGGTACGCCCATTGAGAACAGACTCAGCGAGCTTTGGAGTATCTTTGATTATCTGATGCCGGGAATCCTGGGAACTTATGAGCAGTTTCGGAAAACGTATGAGATACCCATTGTACATGAAGGGCGAAAGGAAACGGCAGAGCGTCTGCAGAAAATGGTGTCACCGTTTATTCTGCGCAGGCTGAAGGCAGACGTGCTGAAAGAATTGCCTGAAAAGACGGAACAGGTTGTCTGCGTTCAGATGGAGGAGGAGCAAAGACAGATTTATCTGGCGCATACAGAACAGATGCGTCAGATGCTTGAGTGTCAGAGCGAAGAAGAAGTGCGTACGCAGAAACTTAAGATCCTGGCGGAACTGACCAGGCTTCGTCAGGTCTGCTGCGCGCCGCAGCTTTTGTATGAGAATTATCGAAAAATGCCCTGTAAAGTAACAGCCTGTATGGAACTGCTCAAAGAAGCGGTGCAGGCAGAACATAAGGTTTTGATTTTCTCACAGTTTCCCAGCATATTTACGTTTTTGGAACAATGGCTGCTTGCGGACAAGATTGCGTATTATGTGCTGACAGGGGATACGTCAAAGGAAAAACGGCTTTCTCTGGTGGAAAAATTTAATAAGGATGAGATCCCGGTATTTTTAATCTCTTTGAAAGCCGGAGGGACAGGGCTGAATTTGACGGGCGCAAGCATTGTGATTCATTTTGACCCGTGGTGGAACCTGGCGGCGCAAAATCAGGCTACGGACCGCGTACACCGGATCGGACAAAAAAATCCGGTCATGGTCTATAAGCTGATTGCCAAGGACAGTATTGAAGAAAAGATCATCGAACTGCAGGAGAAGAAAAAGGAACTGGCCGATCAAATCCTGGAAGGAGAAGGGTTGTCGGCGGCCAGCCTGACAAAAGAGGATTTGCTGGAAATTTTGGAAAGTCGCTGACCAATTTCCCATTCGGGCAGTCTAATCAGTAGAATGGGAAAGGAGGACAGGATCTTCTATGGAAGACAGACAGGAACTTATAAAGAGAGCCAAAAAGCATGATAGCGCGGCTTTTTCAGAGCTGATGCAGCAGTACGGGGCAGGAATGTACAAAGTTGCCAAAGCGATCCTGAAAAATGACGAAGACGTGGCGGACGCCATGCAGGAGACGGCCTTAAGCTGCTGGGAAAAGATCAGTACGCTGAAAAAAGAGGAGTATTTTAAAACATGGCTGACCCGTATCCTGATCAATCACTGTAATACGATCTACCGGAAAAGGAACCGCTATGTGCTGGAGCTGATTATGCCGGAAGCCGAAGCCCCGGAGGACGCCTATGCCAATGTGGAATGGATGGAGTTATTGCAGTGTCTGAAAGAAAAATACCGCATTGTGATTGTGCTCTATTATGTGGAGGGCTTTAAGGTCAGGGAAATTGCAGATCTCTTAAAGATCAGCGAGAGTGCGGTAAAAGAGCGTATGTCGGTGGCAGGAAACGTCACATATTCCGGTGATTATACAGAGAAAACCGTACTGCAGGAGGATGCGCAGACGCCGGAAGCAAAAGAGCAAACAGGCGGAAAAGACGAATCGGTCTATAGCGCTTCGGACAACGGGATTACAGTGACGGCTTCAGAGGTGTACAGCGACGGTTATTCCATTTATCTGGCAGTAGAGGTAGAGGCAGAGGAGGGCAGCTTTTCAAACATTCCTTCTTATTATACCAGGCGCTTTGAGGAGAAAGCCAGCCAGATGCTTCAGACCGACGGAGTATGGAAGACAGGAGAGAAAGGAGAGGCTATCCGGTTATTTGACAGTGGTTTTGAAGGCCAGGCGGTGGATGACCATACCTTTATCGGGATGATGAAGTTAGATCGGGATGGATATTCCCTGAAGGAGGATGTGCTGTCTTTAGAATTGTCGGAAATCCGGTATTCGGATGAAAGTATTTCGGATGCGGAAGAGATTGAGCCGGAGCACCGGATTGCCGGGACCTGGAATCTGGCCGTACCATTTTCAGTGAATACCGAACAGTGCCGGGAGATTTCGGTTAATAGAACCGGCTCGGACGGTTTCTGTATTCAGAAAGTATTCGTGTCGCCCTATCAGGTGATCGTATTTACGGATACGCCTTATACCACCCTTTCGCCGGATACCTACACAAGAGAGGATTTTGAAAAGCAGTGGGGTGAAAAAAATAAAGAAATCGCTGCGGGCGGTGATCAGGCAGTGACGTGTGAAGAGATGCTTGCCAAAAAGCATTATGAACCTTATGAACTGGCTGTCTACAATGAGAAAGGAGAAGCGCTGGAAGTACGGTACAGTGATCCAGTAAAAACGGTATTTGCCGTGCAGGAGCATGAACTGTCAAAGCTGCATATTTATGTGGCCGACGACGCAGATGAGTTTGGTCTGATTAAAGCGGCGAACGAGCAGGAAGCGCAGGAACTATCCGTATTGGATGCGGAAGTGGAGCTGTAGCAGAAGCGGCTTTTATTACAATCACGAAAATCGATTAATGAGATATATTTCATTTTAATGTTGGCGGATTTCTGGTATACTGGTTGAAAAGGGTGAAAAAAGGAGAAAATGACGATGAAAGACAAAAAAATTCCGTACAAAATCTATCTGAATGAGAATGAAATGCCGGCAGCATGGTACAATCTGCGCGCTGATATGAAGCATAAGCCGGCGCCGCTTTTGCATCCGGGCACCCTCGAGCCGATGAAGGCAGAAGACCTGGCAGGCGTTTTCTGTGAGGAATTGGTTCTGCAGGAACTGGACGACAATACAGCTTTTTTCGAAATTCCGGAGGAGATCCGCAGTTTCTATAAAATGTACCGTCCGTCTCCGCTGGTCCGCGCTTACTGTCTGGAAGAAAAACTGGATACGCCTGCGAAGATTTATTACAAGTTTGAGGGCAACAACACCAGCGGCAGCCATAAGCTGAACTCCGCCATTGCGCAGGCGTATTATGCAAAGAAGCAAGGACTCAAAGGCGTGACTACCGAGACCGGGGCCGGTCAGTGGGGAACCGCTCTTTCTATGGCGTGTTCTTATTTTGACCTGGACTGCAAGGTATATATGGTAAAATGCTCCTATGAGCAGAAGCCTTTTCGGCGGGAAGTGATGCGCACTTATGGTGCGTCGGTGACGCCGTCGCCGTCTATGGAAACCGAGGTGGGCAAAAAGATCTTGGCGGAGCATCCGGGCACCACGGGAAGTTTGGGCTGCGCCATTTCCGAGGCGGTGGAGAAGGCAGTGTCAAGCGAGGGCTATCGCTATGTCTTGGGCAGCGTGCTGAATCAGGTCCTTCTTCATCAGTCTGTCATCGGCCTGGAGACGAAAGCGGCGCTGGATAAATATGAGGTGAAACCGGATATCATCATTGGCTGTGCCGGAGGCGGCTCTAATCTGGGCGGTCTGATCGCGCCGTTTATGGGAGAAAAACTTCGCGGTGAGGCAGATTACCGGATTATTGCAGTAGAGCCGGCATCCTGCCCCAGCTTTACCCGCGGCGTATATACCTATGATTTCTGCGATACGGGAATGGTCTGCCCGCTGGCTAAAATGTATACGCTGGGCAGCGGTTTTATTCCGTCCGCTAACCATGCAGGCGGCCTTCGTTATCATGGCATGAGTTCCACATTGTCGGAACTTTATCATCAGGGATTGATGGAAGCGATTAGCGTAAAACAGACAGAAGTATTTGAGGCTGCGGAATATTTTGCAAGAATAGAAGGGATCCTGCCTGCGCCGGAAAGTTCCCACGCCATCCGCGCGGCCATCAATGAGGCCGTCCGGTGCAAAGAAACCGGGGAAGAGAAGACCATTGTATTCGGCCTCACCGGTACTGGCTATTTTGACATGGTGGCTTATGAAAAATTCCATGATGGGGAAATGAATGATTATATTCCAACTGACGAGGAACTTGCATCTTACAGAAGCCAGCTTCCAAAGGTTGAATAGCCTGCAGGAGCCGGAAAAACAAAATCAGGGATAACTCTCCTCCGAATGTGTATACTATATCCATGAAACGGGCAAGCGTTCCATAAATATGGGAGAAAAACGGGAAGGAGAGATGAAAATGGTTGTTGAGAATGTTGATGAAGAGCGGTTTCGTGAGCTTCTAAAGGGGGAAAGGCCTGTACTGGCGGATTTCTGGGCGCCCTGGTGCGTCCACTGCCGCCGGTTAGAACCTGCTTTCGACGCGGTCGCCGGACAGTATAAAGATTTATTGATAACAGTAAAGATTAATATTGACGAGGAACCGCATCTGGCCAGCACAGAGCAAATAGACGTGATCCCCACATTGAAGCTGTATAAAGGCGGCAGGGCTGTCGGCTCCATTACGGCTCCTGGTTCAAAATCCGAGATCGACAGGTTTATAAAAGAAACCTTGGCCGGGCAGAGGGCAGCCTATGGATGATAAACAGGTGTATGATATGGCTGTCATCGGCGGAGGCCCAGGCGGTTATACGGCAGCTTTATATGCCGCCCGGGCGGGACTTAGCGTGGTCGTCCTGGAGAAGCTTTCTGCAGGCGGGCAGATGGCGCTGGCACACTGGATCGATAATTATCCAGGTTTTGAAGAGGGTATCGATGGATTTACCCTGGCGGAAAGGATGCAAAAAGGGGCGGAGCGTTTCGGCGTGAAGACAGAGCTGGCCGAGGTTTACTCTGTGGAGCTTGGAAGGGTTCCGCGGGTGGCCAAAAGCAGCGAAGGAACCATCTATGCAAGGACGGTTGTGTTTGCCGCGGGCGCAGGCCCCGCAGAACTTGGGCTTCCCATGGAAAAGGAGCTGGCCGGGCGGGGCGTCAGCTATTGTGCGGCCTGCGACGGGATGTTTTATAAAGATAAGACAGTTGCGGTCGTGGGCGGCGGGGACTCTGCGGTGTCGGACGTCCTGGCGCTTGCCCGTATTGCCCGGAAAGTCATTATGGTCCACAGGCGGGATACGCTGCGGGCAGCCAAAATTTACCATGAATCTTTACGGAAAACTGAAAATGTGGAATTTTGCTGGAACAGCACCGTGGCAGGGCTGCTATATGAAGAAAGGCTTACCGGAATCACAATCAAGGACGTCAATACCGGCGAAGAACGGAAGGTTGCCTTAGACGGCATATTTATCAGTGTCGGCAGGAAGCCTGCGTCCGGCCTGGTGCAAGGGCAGCTGAAACTGGACCAACGGGGCTATATAATCGCGGATGAATCCACCTGTACAGATATATCCGGCGTGTTTGCCGTGGGAGATATAAGGACGAAGGAACTCCGCCAGGTCGTCACGGCTGTGGCGGACGGCGCCATGGCGGCGTATCATGCGGAAGCGTATCTGCTGTCTGAAAATTTCTAAGTACAGAACTGTTGTGAGAAGGTAATAAATATGAGGTTTTTATGAGAGATTTTACAAAAACGCATAGTGAAAAAGAACTATCAGTCTTTTTGCTGCCGATGGTTCTATCCGTCTCTTTTCAGCGTATTTATTCCCTGGTCAGTACCGCCGTGGTAAGCAAATATCTCGGCTATAAAGCTGTGGCGGTCATTGGTTCCTGCAATGCCTGTGTGTCCATACAGGAGTTTATATTTGCGGGGATGACGACCGGGTTTGGATTTTATATTTACCGATGTATTGGCTCCAAAGAAAAAAATACGCTTTCAGCCGGCATCTGGGGCGGGATCTATCTGACGGGAGCTTTGGCGCTGCTTGGCCTGATCGGCGCCGTGTTTGCCGGGGTTTTCGCGGAACTTATGAATATTTCGCCGCAGATTCGGGAAGATGCTGAAAAATATCTGTTCTTCTTGCTCGCAGGTTCCGGTTTCCTCGCGTTTAAAAATCTGCTGTTCTGCATGATACAGGGTTTGGGAGACAGCAGTATTTCCGGAATATTGTCAATGGTCGGGGTTGTCAGCCAGACTGTACTGACAGTCTGGCTGGTTGCAGGGCTTCGGTTTGGAGTGGAAGCCTCTGCGCTGGCCATACTTTTAAATAATATGATTCTTTGTATCTGCCTGGGCATATATCTGTTTTGGCGTTACAGGACACAGATAGGATATACTTCGCTGTTAAAAATACCTTTTCCGGTTGTCAAAGAACATTTATGCAGCGGAGCTGTCAAATCAGGGATGATGCTCACGATTGGATTCGGAGCAGTCGTAATGCAGAAGGCGGTCAACAAAATGCCGGAAGGCCTGATTGCCGCCAATACATACGCGTCGGTTCTTGCGGCTTTTTTTGTGGAACTTTTCAGCGCCTATGCGACGGCGGCTGGTATCATAGCCGGACAGAATAAAGGAAGCCTTCATGTGGCCAATATAAAAAAATATAACCGGAGTGTTTTTATAAGGTGCGGATGCTGGTGTATATGTGTATTTGTACTTTTTCATGCAGGGGGCAGATGGCTGTTCGGCCTTTTGGCAGGACGAAATGTTCCAGAGCAGGTGCTTTTGGAAGGTATGCGGTGGCTGCGTATATGCAGTTATGGTTATCCGGGGCTGGCCCTTCTTCTGGTATGCAGAAATGTTATGCAGGCCATGGGATACCACAGAGTTTTGCCGATGCTTGGGCTTATAGAGATGACAATAAATATTTTACTGGCCGGATTTGTGCCTGCGTATCAATGCCTGGCAGTCAGTATATCCATGGTGCTTAAGTGGAGCGTTCCGGGCGTCATCAGTTATTTTGTGTTCAGAAGAATGATGCGGGCATTTTCTGCAGAAGACCTGCATAAGTGAGGACCAGGAAAGATGAACAGGAAAAAAAGCTATCAGCAGGAAATGCTGGAATGGCAATGGAAACAGCTTCGTCTACGAAGAAAATATGCAAGTACGCCAGCGGGATTTTCTGACAAAGAGGCAGAGAAAGAAGCTGTCCGTCAGTGGAAAAAAGAAGTGGAAATATTTCGCAAAAACTGTCGGTATGTATTGGAATCCGACGGAACCCTGTCAGCAGAGCCCTTTGCCGGACGGAAAGAGGAGCTTTCTTTGATACGGGAATGCCTTCTGGAACATTCCGAACCGGTCGTTCTGTATGGGATTGGTGGAATCGGGAAAAGCGCATTGGCGCGGGAATATATGAGAAAATTCCATGCGGAATATGACCATATGCTGTATTTGTCTTTTCAGACAACTATGCAGAATCTTATTACAGATGATTTTGGCGTACATATATCCTGCCTGCATTATGAAGCGGAAGTATTCAAAAACAGAAGAAAATATTTCCGGGTAAAATATGAAATATTATGGAATATCGCGGCAAGAGAAAAAATTCTGATGGTGATAGACGACTGTAATATTGCGCATGACAAGGATATGCAGATGCTGTTTTCGTTGCCGTGCCACATACTTGTAACCAGCAGGAGGGATCCGGATACATGGGGCGGTTGCCAAAAGATCCATATAAGGGAACTTACCGCAGAAGAGGAATGGCTTTCTTTTGTAAACTGTTACCGTCCGGAGGGACTTTTGCCGGAAGAGAAAATAAACCTGGATATATACCGCCGAAAAGTGCAGGGGCACACGCTAATGATGCAGCAGAAACTGCGGAATCCTGAAAGTGATTTCAGCGGGCTTACAGAGTTCCAGAAAAATCTCTTTCGGAAACTGTCTTTAAAAAAAGAGGAAAAAACAGCAATGGCCTGTCTGTCTATTATGCCGATACAGGGAATTCCTAAAAAGATGTTCCGGCAGATATCCGGCGTGGCAGAACCTGTGCTGGAACGTCTGGAATACTATGTCCTAGTTCAGCATATATGGAACGCCGATTATGAGGACGAAATGCTTTTCCTTCACCCAATCATCGCAAAAGCAGCAAAGAATGTATTTCATCCTTCCGCAGAGAACTGCCAGCATATGATCCGCGGAATGCAGATGCTGTTAGACGACGGGAAAGGACACAATACCTGGAACAGGACGCTGTGGGAGAACCAGCGTCTGGAAGCGTATGTGTTTGCGTTTTGCAAAGCGTTTCCCAGGCCGGTTCCGTGGCTTGCGGATGCCTTTGACGAACTGGCGACTTTCCTCTGGATTCATGGTTATTTTCAGGAATCCCAGAAGTATATCACTGCGGTATATCAGTCGGTAAAAGAGTATTATGGAGAATGCCATCAAATCACCGGACAGATAGCTCTTCGGGTGGCGGCAGTCTACCATAATGCCACGGAGTATGACCTGGGAGAGAAATGGTACTTTACGGCGCTGCATATTCTTGAAAACTGCCCTGCGCATGACCAGATGCATTTGCTGCATCTTTCGACGGCTTACTGCAAAGTAGCGCGGCAGTTTCGGCATCGCAGCGAGCTTACGCAGGCGGAAGAAGCTATAGAAAAAGCGCTTTTGTCACTAAAACGGTTTCGGGATGGAATCAATGCAGACCAGTCAGAGCTGTATTATTTCTATACAGCTACGTTACCATATTATTTGCTAGAAAAAGGCAAAGTAAAACTGTTGCAGGGTAACCTTCCGGAAGCAGAGCGAATATGCCGGGAAATATTTGCAAAATGTGCAAAAGATATCCGCCACGGGTTCAGGATCAATGAATTTATGAATTTTTATGTTAAACTCCTGATTGCGAACAAAGAATATGAAAAGGCGGAAAAGCACGCCCGGAAAACGGTGGAGCGCACGGCTGTTTTCAGAGGCAAGTATAGTAAAGATTTGCTGGCTAATAAACAAAAGCTTGAAGCGATCCTGCTTTTGCAGGGAAAGACAGAAGAAGCACAGAAGATACGGGAGGAACTTGAAATAGAGAAGCAGGATTTTTATATACATGCAAGGTAATATAGACGGAATATTATAAAATGTTAATGTTTACTTTGTTGCCGCGCTTGGCAAATCATGCTAATTTCATATAGGAGATATTGAACAGTTTAGGTAAAAGCGGT
>CAJUMT010000069.1 GCA_910587495.1 uncultured Lachnospiraceae bacterium
ACGAGATCTTGCTGTGTGACTGGAGTTCAGACGTGTGCTCTTCCGATCTAACCAGAACCATCAAAGGCCCCACCAGAAGGATCCCATTGTGCCGCATCAGAGCAGTTAAAGCCCCAATCAGGGCGAATACCAACACATGGCCTTTATTTCGCAGCCACTCCCCTTTGGAGCAGACAATCTGCATCGTCAGCCCTGCCAAAACAATAGCAAAGATCGTCATCGCCGTATCTTTCCAGCAAAAAGAATGTACGATGGAAGACGCCGGCGCCGCTATGCCAAGGCAGATAGAAACAGCGCATAAAACTTTGCGTATCCCCCAACGCTCCATCACCATTCCCAGATACGCGCAGGATAACCCGATCCAAACGACCTGTAAAAAATTCACAAATCCAATATGGTTGCAAATCAGCGACGGCAGTTTCATAAATAAGAGCGTATGAATCACCGGATGCCAGTCCACATATGTGCCGTTTTGCACCTGATACCACTGGTTAAAGCTGTCAATGATCACGCCTCCCGGGTAATAAGCCGCATAATAGACGCCCATAACCCCTGCCGTCAAAAGAAAAATCAACCCTCCGAATTTAAGGTCCATTTTCTTTGGCTCGTCCAAAAAACGGAGCTTTATATTTCCAATAACCCTGCAAAGCACATGTACCGCAAGATAAATAAGGATAAATCTTGGCAGGGAAGTCCAGGAAAACGGTACTGACAAAGAATAAAAGTAACTGATCAGGTACAGATACAAAGTAAGCAAAAGTTTCCCCGCCAGGCTGATCAGCGGCTCACCATTCCATAATATTTTAACAAGACTTTTTTCAGTTTTCGTTTCCAGTTTAGAATTTTTTTTCGTCTGCACTGCTCCCATACCCCCTTCCACACAGGATCTTTTAGCAGCTGTGACAGGCGTTTCTCTTTTGGATGTACACGTTCATATGCTCTGCACATCTGTATGGTTAGATACAGCCGATCAAAATACATGCCCCAAAAAATTTTCTGGTTTTTTTCCGTCCAAATACCTGTGTTCTTTAGAAATTTTTGTACCGCCCAAAACAGCTTCTGCTGCAGTTCAAACAAATCATTTCTATAACCTGTACTTAAGCTGCCCTCCCGGCTCTCCCTGTAAAAATAGAAGGGGCAGCGGAGAATCTGATACTCTCCCTGGCTCCAGGTAAAATATTCAAGATTAAACAAAAGATCCTCTCCTAAGTCTGTATCCGGTGGAAAAAAGATCTGATGTTCTTTTACAATGCTCATCTTATACAATTTATTAAACGGTGCATGCATATAATCTCTGTAAAAAAGCGCCATAAAATCCTCATAATCTCTTTCTTCCTTACCTTCTCTCCATTCATCGCCTGAAAGACTCTCCCATCTGCACCGGTCTGAGGTATATTCGCACAACAGATTTTTCCCGCTGTCCGCCATTGCCATATAAGCTTCCAGCATCTTAGGATGTATGAAATCATCCCCGTCCACAAAGACCAAATATTCCCCGGAAGCCGCAAGGATCCCCGCATTCCGGGCAGATGATACGCCTCCGTTTTCTTTATGGACCACACGGAAACGCCTGTCCTTTTTTGCATATACATCGCATATATCCCCGCTTTTATCTTTGGAACCGTCGTCAACCAGTATAATTTCTACATCTTTCCAGGTCTGTGCCGCCAGGGAATCCAGACACTCATGCAGATATTGTTCTATATTATACACAGGCACTACGATGCTGACCATATTTATCCTCTTTTCTTTACAGCTATCATTCTTTTTCCACAAAGGACTTTATGAAAGAAAGAATCTCCCATCCTATCTCATCTCTACACACAACCACACACAAAGCATAAATGCCAAATTCCAGGCAGGCCGCCAGAATAAAACGAAAGATCCCGTTTACCCCTCCGCTCCAATAAAGCCACAAAAAGCAGGCAGCCGTCGCTGCTATAGCCGAAAGCAGTATGCCCGCAAAAGGCCGAAAAAAACGCCGAAGATGAATCGTAAGCTTTGTGCGGTTAAACAAATACAAAGTGAGCATGCAAGTGAGTGTATTGGCAACCGCCGTCGCCAGGACAATCCCTTTAAGACCGAAAAACTTTGACAGCAGTACGGACAGTATAATATTCAGGCTCACCGTCCCCAGCCCAATCTTCATCGGCAACATCGTATCGTTCAAAGAATAACAGGCACGAAACAAAAGTCCGTTGATACAGTAAGACAAAAAGCACAACCCATAATACCTGAGACCTTGGGCTGTCATTTCTACTGCCTGCACATCAAAGGCTCCCCTCCCATAGGTGATCTCCACGATCAGACCGGATGATATCATCACAAACAGGGAAATCGGAATACAAAAAAACAGGCTGATATGAATCCCTTTTTCCAGTTTCTTTGCTCCCTCTTCCATACGGCCCGCAGCAAATGATTCAGCAAGCTCCGTATAGATAATCGTCGTCATCGGTATACTGATCAGGTTGGAGGCAAACTGGTAGAGTACAGAGGCATACGCCACGGCTGTCACAGCGCCTTCTTCCATTCCCGATAGAAGGCTCCTGTCTACCAGACCGTTCAGCTCGCAGATGGCATTCCCAAAAAATACAGGCAGTGCCTGGGCAAGCAGCTTCAAAATCCTGTCATCCTTAAAACCATATCTACAGGTCAACCGTCCATACCGGCGGCTTTTCACCTGCAAAAACAAATACTGTGCAATATAAGAAAAAGGGACAGACACAGCCAGAACATGCATTCCAAAGCGCTTTCCGCAGAAAATTACGGCAACGGTCAGAATCAGGTTGTTTAACATGGCAGTAAAAGAAGAATACCCATACTGCTTTTCTGCATTCAAAAGGCTTTGCAGAAGCTGATTGGACATATAAAAACACATGCCCCATATTAGAATCCTGAAATATGATACAGAAAGCGCCCGCTCACCCGCCGTATAAGACGGCAGCATTGTTTTCAGTAAAAAGGGAGCCGCGACATACAAAATCCCGGACAGGATCAACGCTAAAAGAAAAATATCAACCATCGTCCTGCTGGTAAACGCTTTAGATTCTTCTCTGCTTCTCTCTTTAATCCCGATATAAACAGGCAGAAAAGACACAGCCATGGCTTCTGATATAGGAATCAGCGCATTCTGCATCAGTCCTTCCGCCACATAATAGGCGTCGGTCTGCATAGTAGCCCCGAAGACTGACGCAATAATCATTGATTTGATGAATCCAAGTCCTTTATTAAGGAGCGACAAGACAAACAAAATAACTGCAGAGCCAAGCAATGTTTTTTTCGTATCTTCCGACATATTCTACTCCATCATCTGAGGGATCATTCCCACTGCAAACACGCTGACTGCCAGGTTTCGGAAAGTATACCAATAGTGGATATAAGAATGATTCGCCGCAGCCATATACCATATAACCGGAATACATGCGATTCCAAGAAGCCATATAACGCTGTGCAAAAAAATCCGTTTTTTATATCTGATCAACTGCCAGACAACCCATAAAATCAAAAGACCCGCCAGCAAAAAGCCGAAAATATTAAAGTAAATATAAAAATTTCTTAGAACCGCCAAAATCCTTACCGCGTCTACTCCTGTGACCGCATCGGAAGAACGAATCCCCACTGTACCCAAAGCATCCAGCCAAATATTCTTCCTTAGCAACAAAGAACCTATCGTCCATTTTCCGGCCCACATCCCCACATATCCCAGACACCAGCAAATCCCGCTTTTTATCGTAAATAAAACTTCTTCCTTCCAATCACCCCGGCGGATCGCCGTATACAAAACCAGCGGCATTCCAAAAGTAAATATTGGATAGGTGAGGAAATCCAGAAAACTTGTACAAATCCCGGCCACAAAGAAAAAATGCGCCCAGTTTTTTCCTGTTTCCCAAACCTCATATTTATAGAGTACTGCCAGACAAGCCAACATTCCTATATAATAGACAGAGGAAAATTGAAGGGAATACGGAATTGCCACAGGAAACAAGCTTGCAACGGCAAACAAAAAAGCAACCAGCCCCTTTTTCATGCCTCTTTTGTAAAATCCATAAACCGCCAGTAAAAAGACGATCGCAGATACAATTCCGTTCAAAAGACGTATATTCTGATAGTTCATAAGCAGCAAAAGAGGTTTTAGTATGACTAAATACCCATGCCAGTATCTTTCATAGCTTCCAACCATATCTGCCTGGCCTTCGGACAGATATTGCTGCAGCACCTGCTGGCTGAAATCATCATCACCCGCTGCCCGCTCCACTGTCATGGCCGCCTCATAAAAAGGAGCCTTCGATGCGAACACCGCATTGTTCAACATAATGGCATCCGTATGGTTGTCTAAGGAAGAACCCTTATAGCCGGAAATAATAAACGGATTGTCCCCCTCCTGCACAAATGCTTCTATTGTTTCACGCATATGCGCCTGCATCGGCTCCACGGGCAGACAATATACCAGACTTAATGCCGCCGTTCCGGTCAGAATGCTGCATAATAAAATTACAGCCAATTTTTTAATGGATATTGGCATAGCGTTTACGCTTCCTTTCCGGTGCGACCGCGCCAATCAGCTATTGCCGACCACAATGCATAGCCGAGCAGCACAGGGTAAAAACCACTGAGTATTTTAAAATGTTCATGTTCCAGCAGACTGTATACAAAAAATGTAAGAAAAATAAGCAGCATTTTTTCATTCTGCATCTTATAGGCCCTCCAGATGGCAATCCCGTTTAAAACCAGGAATAAAAGTAAAACAATAACTCCATAGTTTAATGCCAGATAAGGATACAAAATGTCAAGATAAGTATACTTTGCATTATCAAAAATCTGCCCGGCTACAGAAAAACCTTCTGCAGCCCAGAAATTGTGCGCCAGTTCCAGTCGGCCTGAAACAGTTTTCGGCAAATAAGAAAGCCATTTACTTCCTTTACTTGCTATTGGCATCAAGCACAAAGTTCCCATGCATCCTGCCAAAAGAAAAAACGATGTAACTATAGTTTCCAGTTCCACTCTTCGCCACACTGGCATCTTCTTTTTTTTCAGAAGGGAAATCCCCCCCTCCAGCATCAACAGAATAATAATACAGATTTCTGAAGTACGGCTATTGGCAAAACAGTCCAAAAAAACAACCAGCAAAAGCATCATAACCGAATCTTTCCAGTCCCATTTTTCATGCCGGAAATACAGCCATATAATACAAAACATCAGGAAAAAAAGTCCCATCTCGTTAGGATGCGCCCAGCCGAAGCTGTCTCTGAACCGACCTCCTATCTTTATGCCCGCCTGATTCGGATACAGGCCTGCAAGGGGCAAAAAGATCAGGCCAAGCCCCAAAAGAAGTCTGACTGCAAAATCCACCTTTAATATGGCGTCCAGATTTATATTTTTAGCAATCACAACTCCGCATACAAACCACAGGACGGTATTGGTCTGCGTGGTAATCCGGCTTACTTCTGCCAGGCCGATGAGCCCCAGAACCAACAGCCATTCCGCCCAGGTGTTTCGCTGTAAAAGTACTTTCAGCATAATGGCTGCATACAGAACATATATAAAATAATTCCAATACTGACCGGACGCGGGCCACGCTGTCTCACAGACCGTGGAACAGACTCCATATACCAGAAAACACTCTATGATGATAAACGGCAGTATTGTTTCGATCTTTGTCATCCATCTTTTCATGTTTGGCAATTCCTCCAGTAGTTTCTACCTTAACATGATTATCATACCTATAATTGCCTGTAAAGTCAACTTTTCCCATCCGCCAATATACTAAAAAATCGCCGCCCTTAAAAGCAGCGATTAATAACCCTATATTTTTTGTTTTCATCCATACGCTACGGCTCTGCGGTCTTTCTGCATATATCGGCAATCTCGTTGTAATTCAGACGAATTGCGGCTGACGGGCGGATATTCATAAAAGTACCTCTTGTGTTTCTTTGATAGCAATATTATGTGCATATTATACTTATTTCATGCTATTAAGTCAATACATATTGAGTTATGCCAAAGAATTGCGTATAATAAAAAAGACAAGCCGCCAACTTTCCTTTCGCATAAAGAAAGATTTGCTTATGCTGATCTCGCCAAAATATGAGGAACATGATGATAAATAAAAACACTTTCAGCACAACGCTCCAACTACTGATACAACAGGCCGGACTTACCAACACTGCGATTTCCCAGGCTGTTCAATATGACATCTCATATATCAGCAAATGGCTAAACGGAAAGATGCTTCCGTCTGAAAAAAATATAGAAAGTATTATCTCTTCTATCGCCGCATGTATTATCACATATTCCCAGAAGGATAATCTCTCTTCTTTACTAAACGAATATCACTGCGAAGATAGCAGAAGCCTTCAAAACGCATTACAAAATACGCTGCGCGACACATACTGGCAAAGCAAAAGGCCTCTGGAATCCACTGCCCCGCCTGAGGCCAACTATTATCCATACATAGCTGCTTCAAAATTAGCTGATTTAATTAAGAAGCGGTCCGGAAATATGACGGCGGCAGTCATTGATCTTCTATCCCTGAACCATGAAGCACGGTTATTATTGGCTGGCATTAAAAACGGACGCTTTTCTCTCACACATGCCGATAAATCCCTCCACTACATTATGGTCATCAATGTTGATGAATTACCCGGAGACAACAGAAGGGATTGCGTCTATGATTCCATATTTTTAATACATATGCTTACCAGTTTTTCCGCTATTGACTTTCAATTATATAATCATCCACAGGCCTCCGGAAAATTCCTGTATGCAATTGACAATTGTTATTCTGTCACATGCATGATATTCCAAGGTGATACACAATGCGTTGCTGTAAATGAAAGAGCAGACTCTTCCACAGCCTGCACGTTCTATCAAAAAGTGCTTCTTTTAGCCAGTCAAGAACAATTAATATTTAGAAAAACAACCATGGAGGATATGATCCGCAACTGTGAATATATCCGTTCTATGATTTCCACGAATATCAAATGGCTGTTGGGTCACGCAACAGAATTAATTCTGCCTGACGATTTGTTTGACGAACTGCTTACCCACATCGATATTCCAGATAAAAATGAACTCTATAAACTGCATCATCTGGCGCAAAATGTGATCCGACAGCCCGGTACGCGTGTTATGATCTATGAATCGGCATTTTCGGATCTGGTCGTATCAGGAGAATTGGATTTTTTTAACAACTGCATTGTTCTAAATCCAGCGCAAAGAATCCGGTATCTGGATTATATGTTGTCCGTTTTAGATACATCTGATGTTCTGTTTAAGCTGGTTGACGGTTGTTTCAGTACGGATTTCCAGTATATAACCAATCCCTGTCTTTTTTTATCTGACTCACTTTGTTATTTGCGCCTTGAAAACGGGAGATATTGCGACAATATATTGATCCTTAACGACAAGTCTGTAAAAAAAATGTTTGATCAATTTTACGAGAAAATATGGATGGAACGTCAGGATGTCGTAATCGCAGCAAAAGCAGAAGTATTAGATAAAATACTGCACTATAAAGCTTCTGCAGATTTGATTGCCAAAATGGAATAATTTGATTCAATTTTTGTCAACTTTCTTCCGTTGTATCAAACAACTTATCCATGTATACTTCATTTATCGTGTATGGAGGTATAGGATATGAGTTTTATGATGGCTTTTGGATGGGCAAGTATTATGCTTCTGATCGGAGTATTTTTACGATCCAGGATTACTGTTTTAAAAAATATGCTTGTTCCGGCAAGCGTGATTGCCGGTATTTTGGGAATCGTTTTTATGAATGCCATGGATGGTATGCATATTAGTACAGGTACAGACACTGATATGTTTACCTCCATTGTCAATCATCTGTTTACCGTTTCATTTATCTCAATCAGTTTAACCGGCACTTCTGAAAACAACCGCGCAAAAAATACTTTTAAAGGCGCTGTGGGCATGGGGCTTGTGTGGTGTTTTTTATATGCGTTGACCCCGTTACTTTCCTTTGGTATTGTCTGCCTTCTGGGGCAGCGCGTAAACATGAATGGCATTTATGGAATGCTGATCCAGTTTGCTTTCTGCCAGGGACCCGGACAATCCGCATCTTATGGTATAATTTTTGAGCAATATGGGTGGGAACATGCCGCTATGGTGGCCATTGCCCTTTCCGCAATCGGCTTTGTCGCCGCTTTCCTTGTGGGGATTCCCGCGGCAAAAGCCGGCATAAAGCATGGGCTTGCAAAAAACAGCAGAAAAATTGACGACGTAATTTTAAAAGGTTATTTTACTGAAAAGGAACAAGTCGATACAAAGATAAAAGATACCACCTGCAACAGCAATATCGAGACATTGGCATTCCATCTTGCCATTATCGGCTTATGTTATGTATTGGCTGTGGGAATCGCAAAGGTACTTTCGTTGTTACCCGGATTTTTTGGGGCGTCCATGAGCGGCATGATGTTTATGAACGGTATGTATGCAGCCTATATCGTTAAATTTATTATGAAAAAATTGAACCTGGATTTTCTTCTGGACAATACTCTTCAGAATAAGATTACAGGATGGACGGCAGACTATCTTGTAGTATGCGCGTTTATGTCCGTATCTGTCACGATCATCAGCGCATGGCTTATGCCTATTATGGCGGTTGCTGTATGTATGACATTCGTTACTTTTATCGTTTGCTTCTATTTTGGGCAAAGATTTGGGGGAAGCAATGATTTTGAGAGAACGCTTGGTATGTATGGAATGTGTACAGGAACGGTTCCCAGCGGCATAACTTTAGTCCGTATTGTCGATCCGGAATTCAGGACGTCCACAGGCATTGAATTAGGCGCGTGTAATCTGGTCATGCTGGCCAGCACGCCTGTATACCTTTTGATTCTGGCGTACGCCTCCAACAGCATCAGCCTTCCTATTACGCTCGGCGGATTGGCTCTGTGCGCAATAGTATATCTCGTTCTGCTAAAAGTATGTCGTTTATGGGGAAAAAAATCTTTCAATTGGAAATAAACAGGAGATCAAAAATGGAAAAAATCTATTATAATGGCAAAATATTGACAATGAGTCGTAAGAACGGCCTGGAAGCCGCTGCACAGGCGCCAGAGGCTGTCTTTGTTAAAGACGGAATCATTGCAGGAATCGGCGATACCCGGAAGCTTTCAGAAATAGCACCCGGCGCTTCTAAATATGATCTGGAAGGCAAATGCCTGATGCCGGCTTTTATTGACGCACACAGCCATTTTGTCATGAATGGGCAGATGGCTTTGTGTGCAAACCTCTCAGACTGTGCGTCTTATGAGGATATTATCCATACATTAAAATCCTATATAGATAAAGAAAATATCAAAGAAAACCAGGCGGTACTGGGCTTCGGCTATGACCATAATTTTTTAAAAGAAGGCGGACAGCCTGACAAACGCGTTCTGGATCAGGTCAGTACAAAAATCCCCATATTTATCCTTCACATATCAGCACATTTAGGCTGTGCCAATAGTGCGGCGCTTGCACTGGCGCAAATTACGGCGTCCACGCCTGACCCGGTCGGCGGCGTTATAGGCAGGCTGTCTGACAGCATGGAACCAAGCGGTTACCTGGAAGAAGCAGGCATACAGATTCTTCAGGCAGCGATTGCGCCGATGATAAAAGCAGATCCTGCAAAAATGATGGAACATATGCAGAAAATATACCTGGAAAACGGCGTTACTACTGCCCAGGACGGAGCTTCTACTGCAAAGGATTTACAAATGCTGACACAGATGGCCGACGCGCATATGCTGGCGATGGATGTAGTCGCTTATCCTTTGATGTCCGCCGACGGACAAAAAATCGTATCGGAGAATCCTCACTTGTGTCAAGGCTATAAAGATCATGTAAAAATCGGCGGATATAAGCTGGTGCTTGACGGCTCTCCCCAAGGGCGTTCCGCCTGGATGTCCGAACCTTATCTGGGAGGAGAAGAAGGATACTGCAGTTATCCCTGGATGGAAGATGCAAAAGTGGAAAAATATGTACAGCAGGCAGTATCTGAACACCGTCAGATTCTGGCGCACTGCAATGGCGACGCTGCCAGTGAACAGTTTTTAAACGCTTACGAAAAAGCGCTGGAGATAACCTGCATCAAGGATGATTTACGCCCTGTCATGATCCATTGCCAGACAGTGCGTAATGACCAACTGGACCGTATGGCACAGCTGCATATGATCGCTTCTGTTTTTGTCGGCCATGTATGGTATTGGGGGGATGTGCATAAAAGAAATTTCGGGGAAAAACGCGGAAATCATATCAGTCCTGTAAAAGATGCGCTTAAAAGAGGTATCCATGTGAATTTTCATCAGGATACCCCTGTGACAAAACCAGATATGCTGCACTCCGTCTGGTGCGCAGTGAACAGGCTGAGCCGCGGCAATGACGTAATCGGCGCCGACCAGAAAATTTCCGTATATGACGCGCTTCGGGCTGTTACTATAGAAGCGGCCTATGAATATTTTGAAGAAGATACCAAAGGCTCGATCGAAGTCGGCAAACGGGCAGACCTGGTCATCCTGGATCAATCGCCACTGGATATAGATCCGATGAAAATTAAAGAGATTAAAGTGCTTGAGACGATTAAAGATGGCATTACGGTTTTCTCCGTCTGAAACTGAAACTGATGAAAAAGTTTCTGAATTGCTTTACACAAGCAAAACACATTTCTCATTATAGAATGGAAACAGAGAATCATGAGTGATAAATTTTAATCCGTCCACCTTTGCCTGAGACAACATAATTCTACCAAAGGGATCATTATGAGGCGGCGCATCATACGGCCTTGCCAATGTTTCCAACCCATAGACATGGCGGTCGTAAACCGGAAGCATTTCAAACCCTGAATCTATGCACTTTTCCGAAAAATTTCGTCCATCAATACACATTTTATCAGGGCGAGCCATATGCTTAATTGCTATCTCCCACACAGATGCCGTACTATAATAAATCTGATTGCGCTCGTCCTCAATGATTTCCCTTGCTTTTTTGGATAATTTTACATTATTTTCCAACGTCCACAAAATAATATGTGTGTCTAACAAAACTCTCATCATACTACTCCAAACATTTTTGCAATTTCATCATTATATTCATCAATGTCGTAATCCGATGCATACAGTGTTTCTCCCTCTGCAATTCCAATCCTTTTTGAAGCCTTTTTAGCAGTGTGCATACCTGTCAATGATTCATTTTTCGGCTGTATAAATATCTGCAAAAAGTTTACCAATACTTTCAAATTTTCTTCAGGCATTTCCCCTATAATTTCCATTACTTGTCTCTGTAATTCCGACATAGAAATCACCCCTTTCCGCTTTTTCATTATATATCAGATTCCCTTTAAAATGCAATCACTTTTTAACGGCTGTACTCCGGCAGAGAAATAGAGTGCTTGAGACGATTAAGGACGGCATTACGGTTTTCTCCGCCTGAAACTGTTAAGTTTCCTCTTTATCTTTCTGACAAGCAAATGAAATGTCCGGTGTTTATATCTTTTTTTGGCTTCTTCAGACAGGTGCCATTCCATACCTGTGTTCATGGCATCATCGCATGGACCGCATAATCCGCAGGGTTTTCCGTCTATGGGAGTATGGCAGAACCAGCTAAGCTCCATAATATCAAGCCATCCGTTCTCTCTGGCTATATGTTCCTCATCCTTTTTCTCCAATTTGATAACCAGGAAGAATCAGATTGCCAAATACAAGATGCGCCGTCTGATTCTCCCCTTTGGGCAGAACCTGATATCTTTCCGAAAGAAAATCATTTTCCATCAAGCTAAGAAGCCCTTCTGCTTCAATTGCCTCTTCCACTTTACCATGGTATTGGTGAACCACAGAACTTTCCATCATAAGATTAAGCTTTTTGCACAGCAGGGCAAACCATTCATACTGCGTTCCCACTGCGTATTTTTTCCGAAGGTATCGAAATGCACCGCTTATTTTCTCGTCTTTGCAATTTTCTAAAATCCATTCTTTATCATAATATTGCAGAGGGCAGATCGTGGCTGCAAAACGCTTTTCCACTTTTGCAATGATCTCATTCATGGCCTTCTGCTCATACTCTGTACTGCCTCTGTCTTTGTCTATAATATAAACCGGCTGAATCTCAATATCATACTGCGCCAGCTGGAGAAAACGGAATGTTCCGTCCCATCCGCCGGAATACAATAATGTAACTTTTTTCTTACTCATGGTTTATCTCCTGTGTTAAATCTTTAAACAAAACAAGTAAAAACATATAAAACAACATAGAATTATACAACAGATATCTGTGTAATGGCATAATAAAAAGAGAGGTCGCAGCTGCATTAGCAACTATTAATAATAAAATAGCCATCCCAATGCTTCCACATTCCATTCTTCTTTTTACAGCAGCTATAGTAAGAAAAATATAAACTATATACAAAGCAAATGACAAAAACACAAACATTGCAGAAACCGACAAAGATACCCCAAAAAACTGTATATGTTCTGGAAATAAAGCCGTATATGCTTGTGTAGCAGGTACAATTGTCTCTAAAAATCCTGTAACCGTCCATATGCAATAAACAAAAGTGAACTCTCGCAAATGTGTTTTAAATAAAACTTTTTCCAAAGTTTTAAGATTCTGCCTGACTGGCTGTTGCATCTGCGCCCTCTCATTTAAATGATATTTTTCTCCGTAATATGTATAATATTCTGGTAATACGCACTCCAGTATCATATCATAAGTAATAACATCATAATACTCCGCTTTATGCTTTCCAATACCATACCAGGACAATTGGTCTTTTACTTTGTAATAGAGAGCGTTTTCTTTCTCCATTTCTTTATAAATAGATTGAAATAGAATCCGGCAGTCATCATCTAGATCGTTAATATCTTCTTCCTGTGAAAAATACATAATATTCGCCAGCCTGTTACAATCATAGGCATCAATATTATCCTTATTTGAGCATATAAAAGAATCATACAAAATGCCGCCTGCTATAAAAATTCCCCCGCTTAATATAGTAAGTACTAATGAATACAGGATCTTTCTTTTCTCATGCCTGTTTATAATTATGTGAATAAAAAACACGCATACTATGAGAAGCAACATCTGTTTTCTAACTAAAGCACAGATGAGGGCATATACATATGTCATAAACAAACTTTTATTATCCTGTTCAAGAATATATTCAAATAAATATTTACTGAATAGAAGATACAGCGAAATAGATACCCCTTCTGACCAGATAATATTCAACATATCAGTTTTGCTCATAAGTGATGGAATTATATAAATACAAAAGCAAAGAAAATAAAGGATAATTTTAGTACCTGCCGTACGGGCAAATCTTCTGCATATAAATTCTATAAATACCGCCGCTGCAAAAACAAATAAAAGATTTTGGCCAATTATTACCATGCGAAGATAAAGATCCTCGCCAAAAACAAACTTGAATAAATGTAAAAAACAAGGATATAAAACAGCCCTGGATCTTCGTGCCTGAATAAAGCTATTGGAATCCGGAACCAATTTTACAGGCAGGAATATTGCGAATAACACCAACATAGTTCCTATTAAAAACCATTTTAAATTATTTTTGGTGCATAGATGTTTTTTTATGAATACCGACATTTTTTGCTCCCCTCCCGGACTCTATTGAGCAATAATTTTTTTAATTTTTCAACTTATTTGCAATCTTCTTTATATATGTTTTTAATTTCTTTTGTCTAAGTCTGCGCTTAAGTAATGCAGGTTCATTATCATATTTCATTCCAATATAAATATTATCGAGACGTTGCCTATATTCGTTTTCCTTTTGGGCCTCATTTTCTTTATTTTCTAAAACAAGATTATTTATTAAATTGATAGCGCTTCCAATCTTCTTTTCCTTCAGTTTTGAAAAAAAATAATTATCTTTTCTTTGTTCCATATGTTGACTTTTATACAAACAATCCGGATCTAATATTTTTGTTTCAAAAAGATCTCCGCAACATTCCCAAATTCTATTTCCGGCCTCAGTTCTTACGATTACACTGCTGCTTCCACGCCAATCGTCGCTTTTTTCAACATAATTATCTCCAAGTGATATATCTGCAAACATATTCAGCTTGTCCAGACAATACAAACATCTCTCCGGTTGAAAATAACCTTTAACCTCCATCCGTACTTTATTCGGAAAGTCCATAATTTTCCCCGATTCGCATTCGATACGCACCCCTCCAGGCCAGCCTCCTACATCCTTTGTTCTGAAAAAAAGATTCTTTATTTTATCATTATCAGGGAGAAAACTATTAAAATATTTAACTACATTCATAGACATGGTTTTATCACAAAATAATCCTATGATAAAATAGTTGTCTCTGTTTAATCCATACATTGATATAACATTTAAAAACCCCTGTACAAAACATCCTGTTCCTATTAATATAACTTTTTCGTTTCGATTAGATAATATATATTTTATAGATTTTTCATGAGAAATCAGCAAATACCTTGATTTTTGCGTAGAGGAAAGCCCTTCAGGATCATCAAACCGTTCCGTACATACCAAATGCTCCGAAAAGCTGTTATCTGCTACCAGGAATGCGCATTTATAATCGTTTATTTCCAGCAGATATTTAACTAATGTAGTGGCTACTCCTCCACTGACTGCATCATGCAATAGTCGGGAATTTTTAGTTTTTGCAATATAAATTCCCTTATATGATCCCCTCCAAAAATCTCTTCCTTCCAGACTTCCGTTTTTTAAATAGTCAACTCCCTTTCCCGGACATACTTTAAAACACTTTCCGCATGCAACACATAAATCTTTATCTATAGACGGAAGATTCATACCGCTTTCTTCTTTATTATTAATACATTTTTGCGGACATACGGCTTTACATATCCCACAGGAAATACACATATTCCAATCTGTTGTCAGCTGAACTGTACTCATGTAGCATTAACCTTTCAAAAATTTATTTTTAATTTTGTAAAGAAGAGGCATACTTCTTATTATAAGGCCTTTAAACTCAGGTGTTTTATAAAACACTATTATAAACAGAATGTTAGGCAAAATAACACACATAATCGCTTTTTCAAAAAAACCAACAATTCCTTCATGTAAAAACAGACAGAGATTCCATGTAATAAAGCAAACTACTATTGTAAAAACCATATGAATAAACACTTTTCTGTAATAACTCATTGAAGGCCTGTGAAATATATACTTAAACACAGTATATGTTGCCCACGGCACAGATATCAACAAGCTCAGGATTGTAGAAAGAATCACTCCTTCTAAACCTATAAACTGAACCAGAATAATATTGCATATTACATTAATTATCATTGCAACATAAGGTCGTAGCCTGTCCTCCCACCATATGCCGGCTGCATCTTTATAGGTTAATGTAATTCGATAAAATTGATATACATAGAAATAAACTGCCAGCAATATCACTACGCTGGTCGGAAGAAGTAATTTTTCTCCCACCCATAGTTTCATGAATGGTTGATATAAGCAAAATAAAGAAATTGTGCAAAACATTGTCATCCATGTATTGATAAATGTCA
>CAJUMT010000070.1 GCA_910587495.1 uncultured Lachnospiraceae bacterium
TATAATAATGCTCGTCTTCAAAGACCTCGTACTTCATGTTGTAATACTTCCCGATGTCTTCTTTATAAGCGCGCGTTTTTCTCTGTTCATGGTCCTGAAGCTTGATATAACTGGCAATCCCTTTTTCTTTCAGATACAGGAGGTTCTTCTCGCTGCAATAGCCGCTGTCGGCAGTTACCTCTTCCAGTGCTTCCCCAAATGCTTTCCGGTGTTTCTCCAGAACCGGGATTAGTGTATTATAATCTGTACGGTCGTTACTCACATATCCGTGGACAATAAAATAATTTTCCACTGCAACCTGGACATTATAAGCGGGCTTTAACTGCCCGTTGAGCATATGGTCTTCTTTCATCCTCATAAATGTGGCTTCCAGATCCGTTTTGGAATAGCTGTTCCTGTCTTTCCCCATGATCTCAAAGCAGTCCTTATATTCCATCAGGCGGCTCCCGCATTTTTCCAGTTCTTCGTACAGCTTCTGGATCTCCGGCTTTTTCTGGCCTTTCCCATTTACAAACGCAATCCCCTCCCCTGCCACGATCAGAAGCAGGTTCTGCTGGAGTTTCAGTATCTCAAGTGGAGAACAGCTGTCTATTTCAATGGCCGTATGATTCGAGATTTTTTTATGCTTTGTCAGCTTACGTTTCCTGTTTTCTTCGATCACTTTCCGGACTTTGTCCATGCCTTCAATGATAAACATCTGCGCGTTTCCAAGATCATACCTGGCTCCGTACTCGTACTCGGACAGAAGCGTGTTGTATCTCTGATAGAGGGCGTCTATTGTATCCAGCAGGCCGGCAAGATGGTAATTGAGCGTCCCGCGCCAGACGAAAGTATAACGGTTCGCATTCGCTTCTATTTTCGTGCCGTCGATATAAAGCTGTTTGAGTGTAATGAGCCCTTCTTTCTCTAACCGGCGCAGGAACTGGTAATTCAGTTCATCCAATACTTCACCTGTCAGCTTTTTCCCTTTGAAGTCATAGAAAGCATCCCTCTTTGGCTTCTGCCCTTTGGTCAGCAGGATAAAAGCGAGGTCTCTCTGGCATAATTCCACAATACGGTCAACCGCACGCACTCCGCGCATATTTGCGTAAGTAACAACAGCATACAGCATGATTGGGTTGTACCTGTTTCTTCCCTGGTCAGAATAACAGGCGAGCAGGCCTGAAAAATCCAAATCCTCCATCACTTTTTTCAGGGTATAGACGGGATCGTCGTCGGGTAAAGCCAATTCATAGAAGTTAAAATTAATTTTCTGTTGCCCAAACTCAAAAAAGTCGTTATAATAATCTTGTTTTAGCATAGTTCCATTATAACATGGAACGGGGGGAAGATGGTTGTCGTTAGCCATCTTTTTTCTCTTTTTTGGAAAAATTTTCGGGGCGATGTGATTCGTATGAATCACATCGCCCCCTGTTCTGGACTATCTATTTCCCGACAGCCCCTTCTAAATCATATTTTGCTTCATTAAATAATTTTTAGCCATCCATGACAACCCCTTATGCATAAGAGCTGAGTTATTCCAATCTATTGCGTTTACAATGTCACCTGAGATCTGACTTGCTTTAGCTTCTTCTGTTATATTAGCTAATCGCATAACGATAGAAGTGAGTTCTTTTTTTGCAAAATTAACCATTTCGTTACTTACCATAGTCATCTATATTCAGCTCCTTTCTTTCATTTGTGGTTGTATCAATAATATAAGCTTCTTTTAGACTAATTATATCACATAAATTTTGGTTATGTAAAGATAATTGTTTCATGCTTGTGGCTTTCTTCAAGGATTCCAGCACTTCTTCTTTGGTTTTTATCCCCATTTTATACTCTAAAACAATTTGTGATAGGACTGAATCACTCATTACTCCATAGATCACATCGTAATTATGTTGTTTTGTCCCAAATTTATTTTTGTTCTATTTTCAAATACAAATATAGCAAACTCATCATCATATTTTCTAAATATTTTAGCATTATATTCTTCTTTCTCAAACCATCCTAAAGGAACAAATTCAAATCCCAATATCAAAGGGAAATCATCATCTTTGTAAAAATCTGTATTTTCCATTATGCTTGTGATATAATGCTCTGCGCGTTCTTTTGTTGGCGCTAAATAAAACCCATATCCAAAATCAAGAGCATCTGATGTATCTTTATTTATGTCAACTAAAATCCCATTTTGACAAAAGCTATTCCAATTACTAAGAACTGTTCCATGATACCACATATTTTGAGATAACACTTTCCTTGTCTTTGCAGTAATTTCTTCCATATTTGTCCTGTGCCTCCATATAGTACGCATTATATAATAAAATATAGCAAAATACAATAACATTATTAGGCTTATTAAAGTTATCTTTAAAATATACAGATGATTTTTGTATTTGCAAAAAATCGTCGGCCTTATAAATTTTTACGCGTTTTAGAGAAAACTTAGAGGTTCGTCTGTTATGATACTATCATACAGCAAAAATTTAGAAAAGGAGACAGATTATGAAAAGACAATGGAGGAAATTATTAACGATAACAGGAATGGTGAGCATGATGAGCCTGACTTTATATGGCTGCGGAGACGGAAAAGAGTCGCCTGATACGGTCGTAGATAACGTGTATGGCCAGCGTGCGGAAGAACCGGAGGATATTAAGGAGTGGGAAGGCGAAGACCAGGGCGGGGCTTCCGCTCCTGAGGAAAACACTTCGTCTGTGCCGCAGGAGGATGAAGAAGCGGATCTGCTGGGGGATATTTCGGAAGTAGGAGAGATGCAGTTTACGGTGACAGAGGTGATATCGGAAGAAAGCGAGGACGGCTCTGAGGTTATGGCCATGATCGCTCCCGCGCCGGGTAGTGATGATTCGGATTTTAATCATGTAACGGTTGCTTATGATGAAGAGACTGTGTTTTACATAAGGAAGATTTATGATAACGGTGCCAGATATGAGGATCTGGATGCGTCCGCAGAGGACCTGAAAACGGATGCGCTTGTGGGCGTATGGGGAGGCTATGGAGAGGACGGCGGGACGTTTCACGCGGTGAAAGTCCAGATCAATCAGATTGCCTGATCAGCGAGGAGCGTGGGTATGAGGGGAAAGATAAAAATAAAAAGGAGAATCCGTCCGTGGCTATCTGCACTTTTGGCGGGAATCATGCTCTTTGCCGTCGGCTGTTCCGGCGGGGAAGGCATAAAAGAGCAGCAAAAGGCCGGTTCCGACAGCCTGGTATCGCCCGCGGCAGGTGATCAGGATGTGAGTATGGGACGCTATTTGGAGCAGGAGATCATACTGCCGGACGAAGTGGGAGCCATGGGAACCTACCCCACTGCGTACTTAAAGAAGCTTAATAATGGGGAACTGGTTCTGATAGAACAGGTGGCGGGGTTATATATTTCCTCTGACAACGGTCAGACCTGGACTGCCAAAGAAACATCCTGGTATGATGAGATCAAAGAGTTTTATATTGCCCAGATCGCCCTGTCGCCTGACGGCGCTATGGCGGTGATCTATGATCCTGTCTCGGAAGACAATGCGTATACGCCCCAATATCTGTATGCGGACCCGGACGGCAATGTGCAGACGATCGAATATCCCGATCAGGAAAACTGGCTGCATCAGCTGTGGTTTGGAAAGGATGGGCGTCTCTATGGGTATGCTATGGATGATAAAGTATACGAGATGGATATATCCGGCGGCAGGCACAAAGAATTGTTTGAGACGGAAGGACTTTCGGATTATGTATGTTTTACAGACCGGTATATGATCGTCATTGCCAGCCGCGGCGCGTCTGTCTATGACCTGGAGACGGGCATGCCGACAGAGGAAGATAAAATTCTGACAGATTTTATCCAAGATGCAGTAGGGGATGCTGTCGGAGCCGATACGGACGCCTACCGTATGGTGATGGAAGAAGGCGAGCAGGAAGACGTGGTCTATCTGGCGTACGCGGGCGGGATTTACCGTCATGTGATCGGCGGTTCCGCCATGGAACAGGTCGCGGACGGAAGTATCAATTCTCTGGGAGATCCTATGATGTCTCTTGCGGGGTTCGCCGTACTGCCGGACAATCAGTTTGCCGTGCTGTATGATCAGGCTAGGCTGTATAAGTATGTCTATGACCCAAATATTCCCACGGTACCCGAAGAACAGATCAGCATCTACAGTCTGAAGGAAGACTATACCATACGACAGGCGGTCAGCCTGTTCCAGAAAAAACATCCGGAAACCTGCGTACGTTACGAGATCGGGCTTTCAGGCGGAAACGGCATGACACAGGAAGACGCTGTCAAAAATTTGAATACAAAGATTATGTCCGGCTCCGGTCCGGAACTTTTAGTTCTGGACGGCCTTCCGGCGGCTTCTTATGAAGAGAAGGGAGTTCTGACTGATCTAAGCGGGATTGTACATGATATGGAGGGGGAAGCGAAACTTTTTAAGAATCTGGTTGACGCATGCCGGACAGACGGAAAACTATGGTATGTACCGGTGCGGTTCCGGCTGCCGCTGCTGGTGGGAGATAAAGACGACATTGAGAAAGTAACGGATCTTACGTCTCTTGCGGATGTGGTGGAAGAACTGCGGTCAGCGAATCCGGAAGGCGCCATCATCGGCCTTCGGACAGAGGACGAAGTGCTGCGTACACTAAAGATGATCTCTTCTGCTGCCTGGATCGACGCTGATACAGGAGAGATAAACAAAGAGAAACTGACGGAGTTTCTTACCTGTGCCAGGCGGATCTATCAGGCAGAAATTGCAGGAATGGATGAAGATGAGCTTAAGAGTTATAAAGAAGAGTATGAGGAACACTGGAGTTCGGATCTTACTGCGGAGGGCATGTATTATGCGGTTGCGTCCGCGAACGCGATTGATCTTGCAAGAAAAACTCAGAAGCTGGGGGCAGGCGTTACCTATCGGATGGATGGTGAATTTAACATAGTGACTTCGATTAAGGCGCAGGAAGAAAACTTTGCCTATGCGCCGTGGCAGGGCCAGGTGAAAGACGGATTTATCCCCAGAGGCATGGTAGGAATCTGCGCAAGCGCGGAGGAAAATGAGCTTGCCATGGAGTTTTTCCGGTTTTTGTATGGTGAGGAACTGCAGGACATAGACCTGCCGACAGGGTATCCGGTCAATCAGGCGTCTTTTGAGAAGCTGAGGGAGAATCCAAGAAAAGATGATTTCAATGAAGGCATCGGAATCGTGCTGGCGGACAGTGAGAGCGATACCCCGTTTGCGCTGGAGATCAAGTGGAGTTCCGAAGAAGACTTTGGCAGATTGAAGGAAATGGCAGAAACAGCATCGGTTGTGTGTACAGGAGATACAAGAATTGAGGATGTGGTATGCGATGTTGGAGTAAAAGCGCTGCATGGAAGCGTTACGATAGAAGATGCCGTAGATGAGATTGTGAAAAGAGCAGGGATTTATCTGGCAGAATAAAGGAAGGGATGTGAAATATGAGAAAATGGTTGAAAAGATGGACGGCGTTTATACTGGCGGTGAGTATGCTGGTTTTGCCGGGGTGTGGCAGCAGGGACAACGGGCCTGCCGGAGAGGATGGGCAGCAGGATGCGCCTGTTTCCGCGGCTGAAAAAGAGGAAGAGGAAAGCAAAGAGAAGACGATGGGGCGTTACCTGGAGCAGGAGGTGACACTGCCGGAGGATATGACGCTTGACAGTTATCCTAAGATCTGTATGAAGCTTTTGGATAACGGAGAAGTGGCTCTGCTTGAACAGACGGCAGGGCTGTATACTTCCGCTGACCTTGGAGAGACCTGGAACAGGAAGGAAGCGCCTTGGTTAAAGGAGATTGGAGAGGCTTATATACTTCACATGATGATCGCGCCAAACGGCGCCGTGGCAGTGATATACAGCGGAGGGGAATCGGAAGACGGGGAAGAAGGATTCCATCCGAAGTACCTGTATGCGGACCCGGACGGGAATGCAAAAAAACTGGCATATACAGAGGATGAGGACTATTTACATCGGTTTTATTTTGACAAAGACAGCCGCCTGTATGGATATGCTCTAAGCGGAAAGGTCTGTGAGGCGGATCTTTCGGAAGGCAGCTTTAAACAGGTATTTGAGACGGAAGGGATGACGGATTATGCCTGCGCCACAGAACGGTATATGGTAAATATTACTTCCCGGGGCATCGTTTTTTATGACAAAGAAGACGAGATGGTGACGGATGAGGATAGGGTCCTGCAGGACTTCATTATGGAGCATGAGGGGGACGGGATCGGAAGCAATGCGGACGCCTACAGCGTGGTGGCGGCTGCCGGGGAGCAGGAGGATGTGCTTTATTTTGCCTTAAGCAGCGGCCTTTACCGCCATGTAATCGGCGGCACGGCTTTAGAGCAGGTGGTGGACGGCGCATTAAGTTCCATGGGCGATCCGATGCTGATGTTTCAGGGAATGGAAGCGCTGCCGGACAATGAATTTATGGTGCTTTATACGGGCGGTAAACTATGTCGCTATGTTTATGACCCGGATATTCCTACCGTGCCTGACCAGCAGGTACATATTTATGGGCTGACGGAGAATTACGCGGTGCGCCAGGCGGTCAGCCTGTTCCAGAAGCAGCACCCGGAAGTATATATCCGCTATGAACAGGGATTAAGCGAGGCGGGCGGTATGACCACCGAGGATGCCATCAAAAACTTGAATACAAGGATTATGTCCGGTTCGGGTCCTGATCTTCTGGTGCTGGACGGCCTTCCGCTGCATTCTTATATAGAGAAGGGCGTGCTGGCAGACCTTGGCAGCCTCGCAAAGACTTTCACTGGAGAAGACGCGCTGTTTTCCAATATTGTGGACGGATGTAAAGAGGACGGGAAGCTGTGGTATCTGCCGGTGCGGTTTCGTTTGCCGATGATTATGGGAGATAAAGATATGCTGGCCAAAGTCACAGACCTTCGTACGCTGGCGGACGCCGTGGAAGCGCTCAGGAAGGAGAACCCGGAAGGGATGCTTTTGGGAAAAGAGGCCGAAGAAGATATGCTCCGTACCCTTGCGATCACCTGTTCCGCCGCCTGGACAGACCCCAAGACCGGTACAATCAATGAGGAAAAGCTGACGGAATTTTTAAAACAGGCTAAGCGCATCTATGACGCGGAAGTGTCGGGTGTGGATGAAGATACAGTTATCCAGGCGAAAGAGAGCTATGAACGAAACAAAGATGAAAGCTGGGCCAGGGAATATTTTTCCACCATATCTTCCGGCGCCTTGTATATCGGCATGGGAGAGCAGAAACTCACCGTCGGTGTCGGGTATATGATGAACAGTGATTTTACAATGGTAACTACTGTGGCGGATATGGATGAAAATCTGGATTACGGCGTCTGGCAGGGCGAGGTGAAGGACGGATTTATCCCCCAGGGACTCATCGGGATCTGCGCGGGCGCGGAAGAAAACGAACTTGCCGCGGAGTTTTTCCGCTTCCTGTTTGGGCGCGAGCTGCAGGATATTGATATGTCTACAGGTTTTCCTGTCAATCAGGCGTCCTTTGAAAAGCTCAGGGAAAATCCAAGAAAAGACGATGAAAATATTAGCCTCAGCGTATCCAGTAAGGACGGACCGGGTTTTTCTCTGGAAGTGAAGTGGAGCAACGACGAGGATTTTGAAAAGTTAAAAACGATGGCCGGGTCCGCTTCTGGATTATGTATGGGCGACGCGAGGATCGAGTCAACCGTCTGCGAAGTGGGCGCAAGGGCTTTAAAAGGAAGCATCAGTGTAGAAGATGCGGTCAGGGAAATCTTAAAGAAATCCGCGATCTATTTGGCGGAGTAGGAGCAGACGGGTAAGGAGGGCAGGATGACAGGAAATAAGAGGAAAATCGGTGCGTTTCTGCTGATGCTGATCGTCCTGGTATCCGGGTGCGGCAGGCAGCCGGAACAGGGCGGGCAGGACGCGGCGAACCAAAACGCGTCCGCAGGCCTGGGCAGATATATGGAGTCAGTCTTTGAACTGCCCCAGGATATGAACCGAAACGGCGGAATTAACTGGCTTTCTGACGGAGATTTGACAGCGATCAGTTTTGGAGAGGGGCTTTATCACTCCGAAGATGAAGGGAAGACATGGACAAAAGAAGAGACGGACTGGTTTCCTCTGCTCCAGAATGTCTACTGTCTGGCAGCCGTCATGGGGCCGGATAAAACCGTGGCGGCTTCCTGTTCAGGAGAGATGCCGCAGATCGTAAGAGACATGGTAAAAGAACCCGTGGAGGAAGACTGGGAAGGGAATTACTGTGTCTTCGTGACGCCGGACGGAGAAACAAACGTCGTGGATTTTGGTTTTACCCAGGAGGATGGAAGCTGTATACAGTCTTTTGTGTTTAAAGAGGATGGAAGGCTCTTTGCAGGCGACATGCAGGGGAAGATCTATGAGGTTGATATAGAAAAAGAAAGCCTGAAAGAGTTGTTTGAGGCAGAACAGGCAGTGGGATATATGGATTTTTCAGGGGAAACCCTGATGGCGGTAGGAACAGACCGCTTGTACCTGTACGATTTAGAGAAGGAAGTACTGCTTTCCCAGGATCAGACAGCGGATGATTTTATAAGTCAGATGCTTCCTGAAGGAACCGTATCGTATACAAGCGGAGGATTTCCCCTGGCGGTGGCAGGAAGCGAGGAAGAAGACGTGATCTATATTGCCTGCAAAGCGGGTATGTACAGACATGTGCTGGGCGGCAGCGCCATGGAGCAGGTCATTGACGGAGGTTTAAGCGCTTTAGGGGACGCCTATTCTAGTATCTATAAAGTAAAAGTGCTTCCCGGGCAGGAATTTATGGTGGCGTACGGTCCGTTCACAGGCCTTGCGCGCTATACATTCGATGAGACGGCTGTGTCCATGCCGGATAAAGAGATACGGATATACAGTCTGGAAGAAAATGTCGCCGCACGGCAGGCAGTAACAGCTTATAAAAGAGCGCATACGGATATTTACGTCCGCTACGAGGTGGGGCTGGAAAAAGACAGCGGCATGACGAAAGAAGACGCGGTTAAAAGACTGAATACCCAGGTGCTTGCAGGGGAAGGGCCGGATGTGTTCATCCTGGACGGACTTCCTCTTAGTACCTATATAGAGAAAGGGATGTTAAAAGACATCGCTCCGCTGCTAAATGGGCTTAGCGGGGAAGACGAACTGTTCTCAAATGTGGTGGAAGGATGTAAGGACGCGGACGGTGCGGTCTATGCCATGCCCATGTGTATCAAGGTGCCTTTGCTGGCCGGCAGCCGGGATGTGATCGCCGGGATGGACGGTCTTAAAGAGATCGCGGATACCATGGAACAGTTAAGAAAGGAACAGCCTTCGGGCGGCATTCTGGGTATCTACGACGCCGAAACCATGCTGAAGCTTTTTGGTATGGTATCCGCCCCGGCATGGACGGACGGGGTCGGACAGATGGACGGGCAGGCTATAGAAGAATTTTTTACACTGGTTGGCAGGATCTATGACGCGGAGCTTGCAGGCGTGATTCCCGCCCAGCAGGAACGGCTTGCAAAAGAGGCGGAGGAGCTAAGCGCATATGGAGGAGACCCGGTCGCGGACAGGATGCAGGCCTGCAATAATGTATTGTATATCCCCCAGGACTATGCGCAGATTGCCTGCGGGTATGTGGACGGCATCCAGATTTGCCTTGATACAATTACATCCGCTGTAAGTGCGGATGAGATGCTGGATTACCGGATCTTTAGCGGGCAGAAAAAGAATCTGTTCCTCCCTTCCGCACTGGTGGGGATCAGCGCTAAGACGGCACAGACAGAGGATGCGGAAAGCTTTGTCCGCATGATGTTCGGGGCGGACGTCCAGAAAGACGTATACGGAGGATATCCGGTGAACAAAGCTGCGTACCAGGCGCATTTTGACGCATCCGGAGAAAATGAAAGCAATGGCAGTATGACGCTTATTATGGACGACGGGATGGAGAAGGAATTTCCTTTATACTGGCCCGATGCGGCGCAGCGGCAGAAATTTACGGCGTATGTGGAGACGCTGGAGGAACCGGCGCTGACAGACGAATATCTGTGCGGCCTGGTCTATGAAGAGGGCGTCAAAGTATTGGAGGATGGGCTAAGTGCGAAAGACGCGGCGGCAGAAACAGTCAAAAAAGCATCCCTTTATCTGGCGGAATAAGTTTAGAGGAAGCCGGTATGCATGGGCAGGTTTTTTACTTCCCAGTTTTCTGGGCGTCTGTATCTTTGTGCTGGTTCCCTTTCTGGATGTGGTCAGACGTTCCTTTCTTACCGCGGTTACAGAAGAATGGTCGGGCGTGCGCAATTATCAAACGGTCTTTTCCAATCAGGCATTTTTACTGGCGGTGAAAAATACAGTGCGGTTCACCGCCGTGTGCCTTCCTCTTCTGATCGGCATCGGGCTTTTTCTTGCGGTTCAGTTAAGCCGGCTTAAGAAGATGCAGATGATTAAATCTATGTTTTTATTTCCTCTGGCCATGCCGGCGGCTACGGTGGTTCTTATATGGAAAATGCTTTTTGCCCGCCAGGGATTTTTAAACGGTGGGCTCCTGGCGGCAGGGCTTTTGCCGGAAGGCCGGTGCATTGACTTTATGGGGACGAAAGTGGCTTTCTGGGTACTGGTATTTAGTTATCTGTGGAAAAATCTGGGCTACACGCTCGTCCTGTGGCTGGCGGGTATTTTCTCTGTGTCCGCTGACCTTACAGAGGCGGCGAAAGTGGACGGGGCCAGCGAGCGGCAGTGTTTCTGGCGGGTGATATTCCCGAACCTTAAGGGGTCTTTGTATACGATCACCGTGCTTTCCTTTTTGAATTCTTTTAAGGTATTCAGGGAGGCATATCTGGTAGCAGGCTCCTATCCCCACGAAAGCATGTATCTTTTGCAGCATTTGTTTAATAACTGGTTTGTGAATCTGGAACTGGATAAGATGGCCGCTGCCGCTGTCTGTGTAGGTATGGTGCTGTTCGCGGCGATCCTTTTACTGCAGAGGCTTTGGGATCAGGACGGGCAAAGCCAGGAATAGGAGTCATGCAAAGATGAAAAAAAACATACAAAGTCTGGTGATAAAAACCGCATTGTTTCTTTTGGGCGCGGCCTTTTGTGTACCGGTGCTGTTCCTTTTAAGCGGTTCTGTCATGAGCAGGTACGAGCTTTCAGAAAGCCTGACGCCTCTGATGACAGATACGGAAGAACTGATCCGATGGAATTTTATTTCCGCATATCCGACTTTTGCACACTATATAAGAGTTTTGTTTCAGACGCCGCAGTTTTTTGTGGTATTCTGGAACTCCGTGAAAATTGTAGTATGCATTCTGGCGGGCCAGCTTTTGATTGCGGTTCCGGCTGCCTGGGCGTTTGCGGTCTATCCGTTCCGCTTTAGAAAAGTTCTGTTTACCCTGTATATTGTGCTGATGCTGATGCCCTTCCAGGTGACGATGCTTTCTAACTATCTGGTGCTTGACGGACTGGGACTGATGGATACCCATGGGGCGGTTATCCTCCCGGCGGTCTTCTCTACTTATCCGGTCTTTTTAATCTATCGGGGATTTTGCAGCCTTCCTAAAGGGCTGATTGAAGCAGCCAGGATAGACGGGGCGGGGGAATGGACTATTTTCCGGCATCTGGGTCTGCCTTTAGCTTCCGGAGGGATACTCTCGGCGGCGGTCTTAGGGTTTCTGGAATACTGGAGTCTGATCGAACAGCCCCTTGCTTTTCTAAAGGATCAGACTTTATGGCCCTTATCTTTGTATCTGCCGGAGATTTCCGTCGAACAGGCGGGGTATTCTTTTGTGGCTTCCGTCATTACGCTGATACCGGCGGTCTTTGTATTTTTGTCCGGGCGGGAGTATCTGGAACAGGGAATTATAGCATCGGCGATGAAGGAGTGAAAACAGTATGGAAATATGGAAAAAACAGCGGAAAATACTGGCGGCTTTCGGTTTTTTCATGTTTTTTATGTTCCTGTGTACGTTGATATCCAGGGCGGTCTACGCGTCGAAGCTTCCGCAGGTAACCGTAGATACGCCCCATAAGACGGCTTTAAAACATACGGTGGAGGCAGAAGGCATTGTCCATCAGGGAAGGGAGTACGCGGTGACGGCGCTTCCGGGCCTTCGGGTGCGTACGGTTTATGCCAATGTGGGGGATAAAGTGACGCAGGAGACGCTTCTTTTCGATGTGGATCTGGAAGATTTGAAAGAAAAAATACAGGAAAAAGAGCTGGAGATAGAAAAGAGCCGCCTGCAGATTTCGGCCCAGGAGAAAAATCAAAGTCTGGACGGGCAGAAAAAACAGACTGAGAAGGAGAGGGCGAAAGAAGACCAGGCGCGAACGCAGGAGCGGCAGGCGCAGGCGCTTTCCCAGGCGCAGGAAGATCTTGCAGACGCCGAAGACGCCTATGACGATCATACGGATCATCCGGTAAAAACCACGTCTTCCAAAGCAAGAAAAGCAAAGCAGGCGGCTTATGACGCGTGGGTAAAGACAGAAAAAGAATTAAAAGATGCCATGGATCAGGCCCAAAAAGCCTGGGAGGAAGCACAGAAGGAAGTAGAAGAGCTTTCCCAGGCAGGAGAAGATAAAAGCCAGGCTTTGGAAGACGCCAGAAAAGCTGAGCAGGAGGCGAAGAAAACCTTCGAGGACGCCAAAGACGCCTATGAGAAACATATGGAAAATCAGGTGGAAAAGCCGGATTTCAGTGTGGAGGATGCTAAGAAGGCAGAGTGGGAGTCCAAAAAGGCGGCGCTTAAAAAAGCCAGGGAAGACGCCGAAAAAGCATTGGAAGATGCGCAGAAGGCCCGGTCGGACGCTCTTTTGGAGGCGGACCGCAAAGTGGAAGACACTCTTTTGGATGGAGATGCCGACAACAGCCTTGCTGTCAGCCGTATGGAGCTTGCCGTCCTTGAGACAGAGCTTGCGGCTTATAAAAAAGTCCAGGATGCGGCAGGGCAGGTCTATCCGGAGACGGAAGGCGTCGTCACCCGGATGCAGGTAAGCCCGGGGGAACGCATAGGAGACGGGGCGGCGGTGGTCTACGCGGACCTTACAAGTCCTATGCAGTTCCAGGTATCTTTTACAAAAGAGCAGAAAAAATATGTAAACCAGGGAGACACGGCAAGCCTTACGCTTGGTTCCTCTTCCGAAAGGGAAGTATCCGTGGACTATATCGCGGAGAACGAGATGAATCCGGAGCTTTATGACGCCCGCATCTTCCTGCCGGACGGAGTGGGAACTATAGGGCAGAGCGGAAGCTTTAAGGCGGAAGTGCAGACCGAGAGCTTCTCCTTATGTATTCCTATAAGCGCCCTTCATACAGATGAAAATCAGAGAAACTTTGTGTATATTGTAAGCGAGCGCGCAGGCATTCTGGGAAACGAACTTGTGGCAGAAAAGGTCTATGTCCAGGTACTGGATCAAAACGATACCTATGCGGCCATTGAAGAAGGCGTCATAGACCGTAAGACAGAGCTGATCTTAACCGCCACACAAGAGCTGGACGACAGGGACGTAATCCGCTATAAAGAATAGAGTTTCCGGCCATTATACAGGCAAAATTCCCTTTACTTATGGGGAAATTTGGGATATACTTATTAAGGTTTTTAAAAGTATATCAGCGAACGATAATGGAGGTATGATTGATATGGTAAGAGCAGTTGTAGGAGCAAACTGGGGAGACGAAGGCAAGGGCAAGATTACAGATATGCTCGGCCAGGAGTCTGATATTATCGTCCGGTTTCAGGGAGGCGCTAACGCGGGGCATACGATCATCAACGACTATGGAAAATTCGCGCTGCATACCCTTCCGTCAGGCGTATTTTACGGACATACGACCAGCGTGATCGGCAACGGCGTCGCGCTGAATATACCGGTCTTGTTCCGGGAGATTCAGGAGATCGTGGGCAGAGGCGTTCCGATGCCGAAGATCCTTATATCAGACCGCGCCCAGGTGGTTATGTCTTATCATATTCTGTTTGATAAACTGGAAGAGGAGCGCCTAGCAGGGAAGTCTTTTGGCTCCACCAAGTCAGGCATTGCCCCGTTCTATTCTGACAAATACGCGAAGATCGGCTTTCAGGTCAGCGAACTTTTCATGGACGAGGTGGAGCTGAAAGATAAAATCGACCGCGTGATCCTGCAGAAAAACGTCATTTTGGAGCACCTGTACCACGCCCCGGCGCTGAAAACAGAGGATATTTATAAAGAACTGATGGAGTATAAAGAGATGGTGGCGCCCTATGTGTGCGACGTATCTTCTTATCTGTGGGAGGCTTTAAAGTCCGGCAAGAATATTCTCTTAGAAGGACAGCTGGGTACTTTAAAGGATCCGGACCACGGTATTTATCCCATGGTGACCTCTTCTTCCACGCTGGCCGCTTACGGAGCCATCGGCGCGGGCATCCCGCCCTATGAGATCAAGCAGGTGATCACTGTATGTAAGGCCTACTCCAGCGCGGTGGGCGCAGGCGCTTTTGTCAGCGAGATCTTCGGGGGCGAGGCGGACGAACTCCGCAAAAGAGGCGGAGACGGCGGGGAGTACGGCGCGACCACAGGACGGCCCAGGCGAATGGGCTGGTTCGACTGTGTGGCGTCTAAATATGGCTGCCGCCTGCAGGGCGCGACGGACGTGGCCTTTACTGTACTTGACGTGCTGGGGTATCTGGACGAAATCCCGGTCTGTGTGGGCTATGAGATCGACGGGGAAGTGACGACGGAATTTCCCGTCACCCGTCTGTTAGAGAAGGCAAAACCGGTGCTTAAAACACTGCCGGGGTGGAAATGCGATATCCGCGGCATTAAAAAATACGAGGACCTTCCGGAGAACTGTCGCAAATATGTGGAATTTGTAGAAGAACAGATCGGATTCCCCATTACGATGATTTCCAACGGACCCGGAAGGAACGATATTATTCTGCGTGGTAAAACAGTATGATCCGGAATATAATATTTGATATCGGAAATGTGCTGGTGGATTACTGCTGGCAGGAGCATATAGCCAGATTCGGGTTCACAGGCGAGACTGCAAGGCGGCTGGGGGAAGCCATGATGCTGCACCCGGTCTGGAACGAGCTGGACCGGGGCGTGTGGAACAATGAACAGCTGCTTGAGGGATTTATCCAAAATGACCCGGAGTTGGAAGCGCAGATCCGCCTGGTGTTTTCCGACCTAAGCTCCCTGGTAAGGGAGCGGGAAGGCTCTAACAGGTGGATCTATTCCC
>CAJUMT010000071.1 GCA_910587495.1 uncultured Lachnospiraceae bacterium
TACTTTGGAGAATTTTATCAATATGTCCGGCACAGAGCTGGAGGAAGACCCGATGAACTATTCTCTGACCGTTGTGGTTCCGGCTTTTATGACCACTGAGCTAAAAAGAGGATTTATGGCGGGATTTTTGATTTATCTGCCATTTTTACTGGTGGATATCATTGTTGCTACCACCCTTATGTCCATGGGTATGGTTATGCTGCCTCCGGCCATGATTTCACTGCCGTTTAAATTGTTGTTGTTTGTAACAGTGGACGGCTGGGAGCTTTTATTCTCGGGTATTGTGGCAGGCTTTAAGTAGCATAGTTTCAGACGGAGGAACTTAGAGTGACAGAATTAGAAGTGTTGGATGTTTTATATAACGCATTTTTGCTTGCCTTAAGACTGGCACTGCCTTTTTTACTGGTAAGCATGATCGTCGGTGTGGTTATTTCTATTTTTCAGGCGGCGACACAGATTAACGAACAGACTTTGACGTTTGTCCCCAAATTCCTTGCCATATTGGCGGTTATGGGATTTTTAGGAAGTTCGATTCTTACCATGCTGCAGGAATTTTTCCGTCAGATGGTCACGTTGATCGCAGGGGGCTGACGGCCTATGTTCATCCTTTTTGCCCTGGTGCTTATGCGGGTGACCGGAGGCATCGCCATGAATCCCGTGCTTGGGCGTACGAATTTTCCTAATGTGGCAAAAGGGGCGCTGATTTTTATGCTGTCTGTCCTTGTGTATGCAGGAACGGATGGCACATTGGCTCAGGAGCCGGCAGGTATGCTGGATTTTGGCGTTATGCTGATCAAAGAATTTATGGTAGGCTTTGTGATGGGGTATTCCATGGAGCTTTCCTTTGCGATTATCCGTTTTGGTTCAGCAATCATAGACCATACAATGGGTCTTTCCATGGCTCAGACTTATGATCCGCAGTACGGCTCGCAGATGACGATCACTTCCAATTTGTACTATGCTTTCCTGGTGACTATGTTTCTGGCTTTAGACGGGCATGTGCGCCTGTTGTCCATTTTGTTTACGTCAGCCAGACTGATTCCTTTCGGGGAAGTGACTGTCCGACCGGAACTTTCAGAATTTATGCTGGAAGTATTCAGAAACAGCATTGCCATGGGACTGCAGTTTGCGTTTCCGATCATTGCCATGGAGCTGGTGGCGGAAGCCGCCATAGGAATCCTTATGAGGGTGATTCCTCAGATCAATGTATTTGCAGTGAATTTTCAGATGAAGATCATCGTGGGAATGATGCTGCTTGTATTTTTATTTAATCCCATGTCGGCACAGTTGTATACGATTATTGATGATATGCTGGCTAATATAGAAAATGCGCTGGTTATGCTGGTTCCGGGGGTATAAAAAACAGATACGGCGTCCGGCGTAAAGATTCCATGCGTTAGCAGAAGGGAGTGGTGGGCTTGGCAGAGTCGAACGGACAGGAGAAAACCGAGCAGCCAACCAGTAAACGGCGTAATGACGCCCGCAAGGACGGCAATATCTTCCAGAGCAAGGATGTAGTCACGGTCGTGATGTTGTTTGGCGTGTTCTACATGGCCAAGATCATGCTTCCTTTTATGTATGAGACTATGCGGGATTTTATGATGTATTTTTTTTCAGCCATTGCGGACGACGATCCTTTTGGCAGTTCTCCGCATATCTATGTGGATGCGGTGGTCGCAGCGCTTAAATGCGCGCTCCCTTTGCTCCTTGCGTCCATGGTGCTTGGGATTATTGCCCATGGGGTGCAAACTCGTTTCCTTGTTACGTTTAAGCCCCTTCGCCCTAAATTCAGTAAGCTGAATCCCATTAAGGGAATTAAAAATATGTTCAGCCTGAAAAAAGTGGTGGAGCTGGTCAAGAACCTGATTAAAATATCAATATTATTAGTGCTTCTGTACAATATTGTACGGGGGGATTTAATTCCGGTGGCGCAGATGTTCTATATGCCTACTTTAAATGCCGCCGCCTATACCCTGCAGTTGGTTTTCGATCTTGTAAAAAAGGTCTGTCTGGCCTTTGCCATTATCGCTTTTTTTGATTATCTCTATCAGAGATGGGATTATGAGAATAACTTAAAGATGACCAAGCAGGAAGTAAAAGAAGAATATAAGAATACAGAGGGTGATCCAAAGGTCAAAAGTAAGATCCGCAGCATCCAGCGGCAGATGGCTTTAACCAGGATGATGCAAAGCGTCCCTGAGGCAGATGTGGTTATAAGAAACCCGACCCATTTTGCGGTGGCGTTAAAATATGATCCGGACAGCCATGGAGCGCCCGTCGTACTGGCACTGGGCCAGGACTACATGGCGCTGCGCATTATAAAGACCGCTTCCGAAAGCGGCGTGACGATTGTGGAGAACAGGCCTCTGGCGAGAGGACTGTACGCTTCCTGTGAACTGGGCAGGGAGATTCCTGCAGAGTTTTACGGCGCTGTAGCCGAGATACTTGTATATGTTTACAGGATTAATAACAGAGAAGAAATGTTTAAGTAGCCCCGTTTGTCTATAAGTTATGGAACAGACGGCGGTCGCATATTTATGATAGATGGATGGAGCCTTATAATGAAAAAATTATTAAGCTACTCAGTAGTAATGTTTGTGCTTACAATTATTCTGCTGCTGATCATACCTCTTCCGGCAGCCATCGTGGACGTGGCGATCATTCTGAATATATCCATATCGCTTATGATTCTGGTCATCACCATGACCATCCACGAACCGCTGGAATTTGCGATCTACCCGTCCCTTTTGCTGATCACGACCCTGTTCCGTCTGGGCATCAATGTGTCAACCACCCGGAACATCCTGACCAATTCAGGTTCTTCAGGGCAGATCATTAAAGCCTTCGGTGATTTTATCCTCCAGGGCAACGTGGTCGTGGGTATCGTCATCTACCTGATTATTGTATTAATGCAGTTTATCGTTATCACAAAAGGTGCGGAACGTGTAGCTGAGGTTGCCGCCAGATTTACTCTGGATGCTATGCCAGGTAAGCAGATGGCTATTGACGCCGACTTAAATTCCGGCCTGATTGACGAACAGATGGCCAGGGCAAGACGTGACAAGATCCAGAGGGAAGCAGACTTCTACGGCTCCATGGACGGTGCTACCAAGATCGTAAAGGGCGACTCGGTGATGTCTTTGATTACCACGGCGATCAACCTGATCGGCGGAAGTATCATCGGTATTATCCAGTCCGGACAGAGTATCGGCGCGGTCTTAACCACTTATTCCATTGCTACGGTGGGTGACGGCCTGGTAGGGCAGATCCCGTCCCTTTTGATTTCCACCGCTACCGGCATGATCGTTACAAGAGCTGTGGCGGAAGGAAGCTTAAACGAAGATATTTCCAAGCAGTTTACCGCGCAGCCTACGGCGATCATGATCAGCGGTATCGTGGTGGCTGTTTTGTGCGTCATTCCGGGTATGCCGGTGATTCAGCTTCTTATCGTATCAGTAGGCCTGGTTGGCGGGGGGTATTACCTGTTAAGAAGAGTGAAGGAAGAACCAGCCATGGCGGGCGTGGGGGCCTTTTCAGGCGGAGGCGCCGCAGCGGGCGCGCAGCCTGCGGAAGCGCAGCCTGAAGAAGAGCAGACTTTGCGCCAGATGACCGAAGAAGAATATTTTAAAGATGTAAATAATGTTTACAATCTTTTGACGGTGGAACCTATTGAAATGGAGTTTGGCTACAGTCTGATCCCGCTGGTGGATGAGTCCGTAGGCGGACGTCTGATCAACAGGATTGTGATTTTCCGTCGGCAGTATGCCCAGGATATGGGATTTGTCATACCTTCTATCCGTCTCAGGGATAGTTCGGGCCTTAATACGAACCAGTACTGTATCAAGATTAAAGGAGAAGAAGTGGCAAGAGGCGAACTGTTAGTAGACTATTACCTGGCGCTTGATCCGGAGAATCCGGAGAAAGAGATCGACGGCATTGAAACCATAGAGCCGGCGTATGGTATCCCCAGCCGCTGGATTCGTCCGGAGGACAGAGAAATGGCGGAGATCTACGGATATACAGTTATTGATCCTTTATCAGTGCTGGTTACGCATCTGTCGGAAGTAGTACGACAGCATGCCCATGAGCTGATTACCAGGCAGGAAGTTATCCATCTTGTGGAAAATACCAAGAAGGCTTCTCCGGAGTTGATTGAGGAAGCATTTCCTAATATCATCACTTACAGTCTGTTCCAGAAGATATTGACCAATCTTTTAAAAGAAGGTGTGCCGATCAAGGATTTGGAGACAATTATTGAGACAACCATGGAATATATATCCGATACCGGTCTTCCGGTAAAAGATGTGGATGCCCTCATAGAACGCGTTCGTACATCACTGAAGCGTACGATTACCCGTCTGTACTGCGAGGACGGAACGATGAAAGTCATTACCATGGATTCTGAGCTGGAACGTACCATGGTAGGCTGTCTGTCCAAAGGAGAGAGAGGCTTTTATCTGGCTTTGAGTCCGGATGTACTGCAAGGTTTGATCAATCAGATCACGGTGCAGCTTAAGAAGTTTAACAGTCTGTCCCGTACGCCGGTAATCCTGACTTCCCAGGTTATGAGAGTTCACTTTTACCGATTGATTGATCAGTTCTACCCAAATGTGCGGGTGCTGTCTTTTAATGAAATAGCAAATAATATCCAGATTCAATCCATTGGCAGCCTGACGCTTGAAAATTCAGAGAGGAAGGGAGCCTGAGTATGGCTCAGACAGAAAACCTTAAAGACAAGACAAACGAAGAACTTCTGGCTTTGTATCAGGAGACGAAGAAGCTTGAGATCAAACAGGAGCTGGTTCTGCGCTATCTCTATATCGTAAAAACAATCGCGTCCCAGATGCGGGGAGTCTATGCCGGTTCACTTCAGACGGAAGATATTGTCAATGAAGGCGTCATTGCCATTATGAAAGGGATTGACAGATACGAGCCGGAGCGTGATAATAAGTTTGAGACATTTATCTCCAGGCGCATTCGGGGTATGATTATTGACCTTGTAAGGAAAAACGACTGGATGCCCAGGGATTTCAGAAAGCAGGTTCGTTTGATAGAAGAGACGAAAATTGCTTTAGGCCCTTCGTCTACGGATGAGGAGGTCGCCAGCGCCGCAGGTATGGATGTAAAGAAATACCGGAAGTTAGAGCGCATGAGCGTAATTATGAATGTGCTGTCTTTGGATATGCTCATTGATGAAGAAGATGAGCGCCAGTCGTTGCAGCTTTCCAGCTCCGATATAAGTTCTCAGCCTGAGAAAGCCTATATTAAAGGCGAATCCCATAAACTTTTGGCGCAGGCCGTGGACAGTTTAAAAGAAAAGGAAAAGCTGGTGATTTCTCTGTATTATGTGGAAGAACTCAATATGGGCCAGATCGCTCAGGTCATGGGGGTTAGTGAACCTCGTATTTCCCAGCTTCACAGCAGCGCTATCCGCAGGCTGAAAGCATATATGAGTGATTATATAAACTAATGATAATAATAGATAACAGGAGGAATTTAGGGTATGTATCAGGGCTTTTACAACCTGGTCTCCGGTATGCTGACCCAGAACCGGAACCTGAATGTGATCAGTAACAATATGGTCAATGTCCAGACCGCAGGTTACAAAAGGGATAAGATGACCAGCAGTACCTTTGATGAGGAGATGCTCTATCGAACCGGCAGGAGGAATAAAGGAAACCCCGAAGAGATGTCAGTTGCTTCCAAAATCAGGACTGCGCAGCAGACCCATGTAAACTATGAACAGGGTGCGTTTCAGAACACAGGCGGGATCTATGACTTTGCTCTGGCCGGAGACGGTTTTTTTTGTATCCAGACGGCCCAGGGTGTTCAGTATACGCGCAACGGTTCCTTCTATGTGGACAATCAGGGATATCTGATGATGAATAACGGTCTTGGCAGAGTGATTGGCGAGGACGGGGGACCGATCCAGATCAATAATGAGAACTTTACCGTGGACGGCAGCGGTACAATCCGGGTGGTGGATTATGACGGAACCACACAGGTATACGGCACGCTGCGGGTGGTGGATTTCGAAGATTACAGCCAGCTCCATAAGGAAGACTATGGAGTTTATTCCACCGACCAGACGCCCCGGGATGTAAGCGGCCAGGTGCCGATCCAGTGGAAGATGCTCGAGCGTTCCAATGTAGATATGGTAGAAGAAATGACTTCTATGATGACTTCCCAGCGGGCGCTGCAAAGCGCGGCGCAGGCACTTAAAATGTATGACCAGATCATGAATCGATCAGCAAACGACATAGGCAGATTATAAGGACAGCATCTTCCCCGGCAGAGGTCTCGGAAGGGAAGACACAAAACTTAGATGGAGGATATGAGTATGCAGCAATCATTTTACACTGCCGCTTTAGGCGCAGGAAGTTTTAATGCTAAATTAAGCGTAATTGCCAACAACCTGGCGAACATAAATAACAATGGTTTCAAATCCAAGACAGTTGCTTTTTCGGACCTTCTGAACTATAATCTAAACGATTCCGCCGATGCCGTGACGAATCTGATGGCGGGCAACGGCATCAGGGTACAGAGGACATATACGGATTTCAGTGCATCTGCAGTCACACAGACAGGAGGGCAGCTTGACTACGCCATCATGGAGGACAACGCGTTTTTCATGGTGCAGGACCCTACTGACGATTCGATTTCTTACACACGCTCCGGACGTTTCCACAGAGGAAGCTTAGGCGGGGATACTTTCTATCTGCTGACGGAATCCAACAAACTGGTGCTGGACAGAGAGGGCCGTCCGATTGAGGTGGATGACAACGGGAATCTTGTAGAAGGCCAGACAGTGGGCATATATACCTTTCGCAATCCAAGCCGCCTTCTGAATACAGGAAATGACGAATATGTTCCGGCGGATGAGGGCGCGGAAGTTATACTGCTGGAGAATCCTGTCCTGGCACGCAGCGCGCTGGAGAGTTCAGGCACAGATCTGGCAAAAGAAATGACGCAGGTCATTGAAAGCCAGAGGGCCTTTTCCTATGCTCTTAAAATGGTGACTACATCGGATGAGATAGAGTCCACGATTAACTCCCTGCGTGGATAATAAAAGGCAGGGTTTGAAGACTGTGAGGTAATGATGAGAATAAAAAGCTATGAAGATATGAACCTTCAGGAACTGGATGTAATGAAGGAAATCAGCAGTATCGGCACCAGCCATGCTGCCACGGCGCTCTCTAAGATGCTTCAGAAAGAGATCCGCATCACCATACCGGAGGTTAGCATTCTTGGCTATGAAGAAGCCGTGGACAAGATGGGAGAGATGGAAGAGCTGGTGGCGGCTACTCTCGTCCAGATGTCCAATGAAGTAAACGGGCTGATGCTGTTTATTTTTAAAATGGATATGGCCAACGCGGTACTGGAAAAACTAATAGGCAAACGCTATGAATCCTTTACAGAGATGGACGAACTGGATTATTCTGCTTTGGAAGAGATCGGGAATATCATTATTTGTTCCTATGTAAATGCGTTTACCAAACTTGTGGGCGTGGAGATCGATTTGTCTGTACCCAGTTCCACCGTAAATATGCTGGGCGGGATACTGACGGTTCCGATCGCTGAAGGCGGATATGAGACAGATAAACTGATGTATATCAACGCAGAATTTATCATGGACGGCGTCAGCCTTTCCGATGGGCTTTTGATGCTGCCGGATATAAAATCCCTTAACAATATTTTAGAGAAGCTGGGTGTTTCATAATGGCGGAGAAAGATTTAAAAGTGGGGATCGGGGATATGAAGTTCACCCGAGGGAACGGTGTGATCATTACATATGCTCTTGGTTCCTGTATCGGGATCACCATGTACGACCCTATCCTGAAACTGGGCGGTCTTTTGCACATTATGCTGCCTTCCAGAGTTGATCCAAAAGATCCGAAGGTATTCAAGTATGCAGACAGCGGCTTAAATGAGATGATCCGCAAACTCACTGCCTTCGGCATGGTGAAGAGCAGGACGGTGGTGAAAATTGCAGGAGGCGCCAAGATGTTCTCTATCAGCGGGAATGCTGATTTTGGGAACATCGGCCAGAGGAATGCTACAATGGTAAAAAAGATACTGGCAGAGCAGCATTTCCGCATTTCTGCAGAAGATGTGGGAGGCAGTCATGCAAGAACGATGCTTCTGGATGTGGCCACCGGAGATGTGATGGTCCGCTCAGCCGGAAGGCCTGAGAAACATTTGTAATAAAGAAACAATGATCAGAAAGGAAGGCTAATATGGATAAAGAAAAAGAAGGCATCCTTCTTGAGTCAGGAACCAACGAGATAGAGATCATGAAGTTCACGATTCAGGGAGAATTCTATGGAATCAACGTGGCAAAGGTCAAAGAGATCATGAGGGCTGAAAAAGTAAAAGCGATGCCCCATGCCCATCCGGCGGTAGAAGGGATTTTTAAGCCCAGGGATACGCTCATCACGGTTATTGACCTTGGCTATTATCTGACCAACGAGCAATTGGAACACGGCGGCAGGGATCTGTTTATCGTGACCAATTTTAACAAAATGACAGTGGCCTTCCGTGTACAGACCATAGACGGCATCAGCCGTATATCCTGGAAAGATATCCAGAAGCCCGATAAGACCCTGACCCATGGGGAAGAAGGCGTGGCTACCGGTATCGCTCAGTGCAGCGGGGAGCTGGTGACGATTCTGGACTTTGAGGCTATCGTGGCGGAGATCGCGCCCGAGACGACCATCCAGATATCCGAAGTAGATAAAATGGGAGACAGGCCGCTGTGTGACAGCCCCATCGTGATTGCCGAGGATTCTGTCCTTCTGCAGCGAATGATCGACGAGGCATTGGAACGCGCCGGATTCATGGATGTGAAGAACTTCAGCAACGGTCAGGAGGCGTGGGATTATTTAAATTCCATTCGCGGAGACTCTGACCTGTATGAGAAAGTGAACCTTGTAATCACCGATATTGAGATGCCGGAGATGGACGGCCACAGGCTGACAAAGCTGATTAAGGATGATCCCAGGCTTAAACGCATTCCTGTAGTCATCTTCTCATCCCTGATTAACGAGCAGATGCGCATCAAAGGTGAAGAACTGGGCGCTGACGAGCAGCTTACCAAGCCCGAGATCGGACATCTGGTTCATGTGCTCGACACCTTGTTAGACCGGTTTAAGCAGGAGATCGAGGCATAAAAGAATAGTGTTTCTATAAGTCCATACACCCGCAGGCATGCCTGCGGGTATTTGTTTTGTGTGCGCAGGAATGCGTAAAGAGGTTTAAAAACGAATAAAGGTGTTGAGAGATACTCCCCAAATGCGTATAATGTAAGAAAAGGCAGGGAGGAACTGACAGGGTATGAAGCGTTATTTTAATATTACGGGGGCATGTGACGAAAAGTCCCATTATATGGTAAATATGCAGGCGCGTCTGGAAGAAATAAAAAGTCTGATTGACAAAGGCGATTATTTTACTATAAATCGTGCCAGACAGTATGGAAAAACAACCATGCTGCATGCATTAAAACATTGGCTGAAAGATGATTATCTGGTCGTCAGTACAGATTTTCAGTTTTTAAGCCACGCCAGTTTTAGGGATGAAAGTGCTTTTGTGAGAGGATTTTCCAGGGAACTTTTGACAGCAGTACGACGGGAGACGGATATTCCTGATGACATAAAAGAAAGATTGAAAGATTTTAGCCTGTTACGGGAGGGTTGGGCGGATCTTGGGGAACTGTTCCTTTGCCTGAGCGACTGGTGCGCAGGATCTTCAAAGCCGGTAGTGCTGATGATTGATGAAGTGGACAGCGCTGCGAATAATCAGGTGTTTTTAGATTTTCTCTCTCAGCTGCGGGGATATTATATCCATCGGAAAGAACGGGCTGCTTTTCAGTCTGTGATTCTTGCGGGAGTATATGATATAAAAAATCTAAAAGAAAGACTTCATCCAGGGGAACAAAACCTGAGAAAAAACAGTCCTTGGAATATAGCGGCGGATTTTGCCGTGAAAATGGATTTTTCCGCAGAAGATATTGCAGGTATGCTTATGGAATATGAAGCTGACCATAAGTGCGGGATGAATGTTGAGGCTGTGTCGGATGCCATATATGAGTATACTTCAGGATATCCCTATTTAGTTTCATGGATCTGTAAAGCGATGGATGAAAAACTCCCATATTTGGATTGTTCGTCGGACCCCGGAACCATATGGACGCAGGCAGGTGTGGCAGAGGCAGTGAAACTTTTGCTGTCTGAACAAAATATGCTTTTTGAATCGCTGGTCAATAAACTATATGACCGTCCAAATCTTCGCAGTCTTTTATATGCGCTTTTGTTCACCGGGAAAAATATAGTCTATAACCCGGACGATGAGACGCTTCATGCGGCCCTTATGTTCGGCCTTATCAAAAATGAAAATAAAAATGTAATTGTAGCCAATCGAATTTTTGAGACTCGTTTGTATAACATGTTTCTGACAGCCAGCGATGTGCAGACAACCGATATTTATAAAGCGGCGCTCCAGGATAAAAACCAATTTATTGAACACGGGCATCTGAATATGGATCTGGTGCTGGAACGGTTTGTGGTGCATTTTGATGATCTGTACGGTGACCAGTCGGACCGGTTTAAAGAAGAAGATGGCCGACGGTATTTCCTTTTGTATCTTACGCCAATTATTAATGGCACCGGAAATTTTTATGTTGAATCAAGAACTCGCAACCTGGAACGTACAGATGTGATTGTGGACTACCATGGTGAACGGTCGGTGGTCGAGTTAAAGATTTGGCGGGGTAACCAATATAATATACGGGGAGAAAAGCAACTGAAGGAATATCTTGACTATTATCATTTGAACAAAGGGTATATGTTGAGTTTTAATTTTAATAAAAACAAACAGATTGGAGTAAAAAGGATATGGCTTCAAGATAAAGTGCTGATTGAAGCGGTAGTGTGATCAAACGGGGATTATTGAGATGGTGTAAGGGGGAAAATAGGATGGCAAGGACTGTAGGCATCGGAATCCAGAGCTTTGAAAAATTGATTTCTAATCAATACTTTTATGTGGACAAAACAAATTTTATCAAAGAGTGGTGGGAAAGCGGCGATGATGTGACGCTTATTACCCGTCCCAGGAGATTCGGGAAAACCCTGAACATGAATATGCTGGAACGGTTTCTCTCCATAGAATATGCGGGGCAGGGGGAAGTGTTTGAGGGATTATCTGTCTGGAAAGATGAAAAATACCAAAAACTGCAGGGAACCTGGCCGGTGATCTTTTTAAGTTTTGCCGGGATAAAGGCGTCTTCTTTTACGGAGGCAAAAAAGAGCCTGTTCTACCTGATAGAAAAATTGTATAACCGGTACGAATTTCTGCTGAAAGAAAGCTGCCTGAATGAAAAGGAAAAGGAGTATATAGAAAAAATCTCCGCGGATATGGATAACCATCTGGCTGCCGCTTCTTTATGCACGCTGTCTGAATTTTTGTACCGTTATTATGGGAAAAAGGTCATCATCCTGCTGGACGAATACGACACGCCGCTGCAGGAGGCGTGGGTGTATGGCTATTGGCGCGAAATGGCGGAGCTTATCAGAGGCCTGTTCAATTCCACCTTTAAGACCAATCCCTATCTGGAACGGGCGGTTATGACAGGGATTACACGAGTCAGCAGAGAGTCTATTTTTTCTGACCTCAACCATCTGACCGTTGTGACGTCAACGTCAGAGATGTATGCGGATTGTTTTGGCCTTACAGAGGAAGAGGTATTTCATGCGCTGGATGAGTACGGGATGCATGACAGGCGTGCCGAGGTAAAAAGATGGTATGACGGTTTTACTTTCGGAACATGCAGGGACATTTATAATCCATGGTCTATTGTAAACTATCTGAAGACAGGAAGACTCTCGGCGTACTGGGCCAACACAAGCAGCAATGGCCTGGTGGACCGTCTGATCCGGGAAGGCAGCGCGGAAATAAAAGCATCTGTAGAAAAACTGCTGAAAGGAGAACACCTGTACAAAGAAATCGATGAACAGATTATATTTGACCAGTTGGAAACGGACGAAAACGCCGTATGGAGCCTGTTTCTGGCAAGCGGGTATCTGAAAGCGGAAGGGTATACTTTTGACGAGGCCACAGGGACGGATTTGTACGAGCTGGCACTTACAAATAAAGAAGTTAAGATCATGTTCCGCAAAATGATAAGGAAATGGTTCACCGGTTCCGGGACGGTCTATAATGACTTTATCAAAGCGCTTTTGCGGGATGATGTAAAATCTATGAACGCCTATATGAACCGGGTGGCTCTGGTTACGTTCAGCTACTTTGACAGCGGGAAAAAGCCCTCTGCGGAGACACAGCCGGAGCGTTTCTACCACGGTTTTGTGCTGGGATTGTCCATAGAACTGGCAGACCGCTATGCCATTACCTCCAACCGGGAAAGCGGTTTCGGAAGGTATGACGTCATGCTGGAACCGAAAAATGATGCGGACCATGCGATGATTATGGAATTTAAAGTCCGGGACCCGGGAGAAGAAGCGTCTCTTCACGACACCGCAGACGCCGCTTTAAAGCAGATCGAAGAGAAACGGTATGAGGCGGCTTTAGTGGAAAAAGGGATCTTAAAGGATCGGATACGCAAATACGGATTTGCTTTTGAGGGGAAGGAAGTTTTGATAAAAGACGCGTGAAAGTGTACTATTAAGATTAGTAAAGGAGAAGAATTAGATGGAAAAAAATTTAAATGTGGCAACTGCGCCAAAAACAGGAACTTTTCAAATGTGCATTAACCCGCAGATCAAAGAACAAGTAGAATCTATTTATGCCAGATGTGGTATGACCCTCACAGATGCAGTGAACGTATTTATTCAACAGTCGCTGAATGTTGAAGGAATGCCATTTTTGATCACGCAAAACAGCCAGGAGGCGCTTCGTGAACAGGCGGTTTTTATATTGATGAAAGAATTAAAAAAGGGAGAAGATTCTGTAAGAACAGAAGCAGATTGGATAGCGGAAGATGAAATTCTGTCTGAGTTTGGAGCAAAATTATGAAGCTTCGGTATACTCCCCAGGCTCGTCGGGATTTGTGGCAGATAGAAAATTATATATCTATAGAGTTATGTAATTCATCGGCTGCGAATCATGTTATCTCTGGTATTTTGAAGTCATGTTCAAAATTAAAAGATCAGCCTGCAATGGGAATTAATCTGGCAAAAAAAACAGGACGCGACACGGAACTGATGTATATTATTACAGGGAAACATCTTGTGTTTTATAAAATAGAAAAGAACTATGTATCAATTATCAGAATTCTTGACAGCAGGACAGATTATATGAAGATAATTTGGGGATAAGGTTTAAAAAGAAGTGTACATGATAAAGGGGATGTAAAAATATGGTAATAGTCAGCGAATACACAGGAGACAGCCTGCGGGACTGTATTGTCAGCAGCCAGGTATTACAATACAAAACAAGAGATTTTGTCCAGGCAGTCCTGGAGTACTGCGCTTCTTCTGAGGTTCGGGTATTATCCATATCCGGTTTAAGAGGCACAGGCAAGACAACAGGAATCTGCTGCTTGAAAAATACAATGATAAAAAATATATATTGATCGATGAGATAACAAGGGATTAAGGCAATATATAGACACTGCAGTCATAGATAATATCATGAATACGCTGACTAAAAATCCGAAAGTGACGTCCCTTTTAAATATTCAGGATATAGATGCCAGAAAATTACGGACGATTGTATTCAGAATTATCTATGTAATCATATATATGAATACCCAGAAAATAAGGCCAACAAACGTAAAATTCATGATAGATCTGTATGATTACTCAAAATCATCCCTGTATAATGCCAAAAATCTGAACTCTCTCGTATGTACACAGATGGGAATAGATGAAGAAATTAATACAAATATGCAGGAAACAGGCGCCGTATTGGACGCTTTGCGGACCATAGGGCTGGTTGTGAAAACAGAAAATCTGTATGATAAGGCAGAATGCAATTATTATATTACAAATCCGTCAGTTGTAAATCAACTGTTAAAAAATATTGCAGAGATATTGGACACGGCAGTCCTGAAAACCAGGTGGCTGAATGACGTAGGATCAGACAGTTTTGTCAGTGGCCGGGTCGTAGGACGCAGTATTATATATGGGGGTGAATCGGGCATATTTAGAGGATTTGCTGACCCAAGCAGCATATACCCTCCGCTGTATAGGACGGTTTCACAGATCGAACAGCAGAATATGAATACGGAACTGATATCAGCGGAAGAGTATTTGCTGTATACGGACGAAAAATTGAGCATATTGGAAACATATAGCTGCAATGATGCGTAATGCAATCAGGGAAGCGGTAGGTCATAGGGTAGTGGAATAGGTAACATGTAAAAAGTCTGCGGGCTTTATGGCTGCCACCTTGCTCTTTGTAAAATCTTTGATATTTCTGGTTATAATGTAATTTGCCTTTATCCTGGCTGCGCAGGCGCTCTGTATTGCGTCTTCATAATCCTTAAAGTTCATACTGGCTGCTTTTTGCAGGTCGTCTGCCTTTAAATCGGCGACGGAAAATATCAGGAACAGATTGTCCAGGATTTCTTTTGTCTTTTCCGCATCCAGTTCTTTCCTTAGAATATAAATAATATTCGGGACAGTAAGAGCCGATATTACGCCTGATATTTTCCTGATCTCACAAAGCTTAAAAATTTTGGCTGAATCCTCATATAAACCCGGGCGTTTGCAAAACACATCTAAAATTATGTTTGTATCAATCAGCACTTTCATATTTCTGCATATGCTCCGTTCTGGCTTTTTTTGCATTATAATTGCCTTTTAACACACCTGTCAGTGAGTCTGTCAGAAAAGATACGCTTTTATCATAGGATATTAACCTCGCAACTTCTTTCCCATTTTTCATTACGATAACTTCTCCTTCAGTCTGCACCATTTGCAGGTATTTGCCGAAATTATTCTGGATATCTGTTGCAGTGGCAGTAGTCATAAAGTCTTCTCCTTTCTATCTTAGCTAATCTTAGTATATGTGATTTTATCCAATTCGTCAATGGAATATAGACATAAAAACACGACAAACGCATGAATGTGTTTTACAACCAAACCCATATATCTGATATATT